>CAYMXC010000506.1:0-2127 GCA_964394135.1 uncultured Phycisphaerae bacterium | reverse complement strand
CGATGCTGCTATTTTTTGTGACATTGACGCGGTCGCCGGGCCTTGGTCTGGCGGTAAGTGCGGCGAGCGTCTTGGGCAGTGTGGCACTATCGGCGCTGGAATTATTTGTTGCGTTCCTGCAGGCGTATATTTTCACGCTGTTGACGACATTTTTTATCGGGATGTCGGTGCATCAGGAACATTAATGGTATGAGGAGAGTATAAACGACTTTTGATTTTGCGTTTTATTTTGAAATTTTTTTGTTTGAGAACTCAAGATCGAAGGCCTGAAGTTTTTTGTAATTACAATGTGATTTGTGGAGGTTTATCAATGCGTGGCAAGTTTATTTCGTCGGTTCTGGTGGCAATGATAGTATTGGGATTTGCCTCAGCGGTTTTTGCAGCGGACAATTCGGTCCCGACGGGTCAGCCGGAAGTTCGCGGAGTGTTCCTGAGCGATAACGGCGCGGGCAAGCTCGGCGGATCGATCGGAGCTGGTCTGGCGCTGATCGGCGGCGCAGCAGGTATCGGCCGAATCGCAGCATCGGCGTGCGAGAGTATTGCACGTCAACCTGAAGCCGGCGGACGTATCAACTCGGCGATGATTATTACCGCCGGTATGATCGAAGGAGCAACGTTCTTCGGGATCATTGTTGGTATGCTGGCGGTCATTTTCTCGAAGTAGCGTGCCGGTGCAGGGATTTTTTGAGACAGAAAGGAACTCAGCTATGAGTCGCCTTTATTGGATATCGGCCGGCATCGGATTGACGGTGACGGAGATTTGTCGAGCGGCCCATGAGCAGGTCGGCGCGGAAGCGGAGTCGCCGTCGTTGTTCGGCGGGTCGATGTGGACGTCGCTGCTGACGCTGATTATCTTTTTTCTGTTGCTGGTGATCCTTGGAAAGTATGCGTGGAAGCCGTTGCTGGATGCATTGAACCAGCGTGAGGAGCGAATTCGCAGCGATCTTCACCGGGCGAAGATGGAACGCCAGGAAGCGGAAAAGATTCTGGCGGACCTGAAGCAACAGTTAAGCGGTGCCCAGATGCAGGTGGAAGAGATGCTGAAGAAATCGGCGGTGGATGCAGAGCATCAGCGAGAAGCCATTTTGTCGCAGGCCCAGGAGCAGGCGAAAAATACGCTGGATCAGGCCAAGGTTCAGATCGAACAGGCCAAGCAGGAAGCGGTGAAGGACATCTACGCGAAGTCGGTGGAAATTGCCGGCAGCCTGGCGGCCAAGATTCTGCAGCGGGAAGTCAACAGCGAAGATCATCGCGTACTGATTCAGCAGGGTCTTAACGAATTGAGCAAGAAGAATTAAACGAAACTCCCGAAGGCGAATAGAAGAAGCAGGATATGGCAGGAGAAAATTTACAGGAAAGGCGACGTCTTGCGGCGACCTACGCTTTGGCATTGTACGACCTGGCGGTTGAAAAAGGTTTGCTGGAGATGTTTCGCAGCGAATTGGCTGGATGGAAGACGGTCCTGGAACAGACGCCGCAACTGCAAGCCTTTTTCGATTCGGTTCTCATAACCGAAGACGAGCGGGAAAATTTCCTGGAGCGGCTGGGAACGAATATTAATCCGGTGCTCATGTCGTTTTTGGGTGTGTTGAATCATCGGCACAGGCTCGGGCTGCTGCCGGAGGTGATTCGCGCGTTCGGCGTGGAAGACGACCGTCGGACCAATCGGATACCTGTCAAGCTGTGTACTGCCGTTGATGTCGATTCGTCGTTGATGGATGAGATTGTCGCACGGCTGAGGACGTTTTTGAAAGGGGAGCCGATGATCGAGCACCAGGTTGATCCGGGGATTATTGGCGGGTTTATCGCCAAGGCCGGCGATATGCTGATCGATGCGTCGGACGTGTCGCGATTGTCAAATATGAAAAAGAGTTTAATGAAACGAGGCGAAGATGAAATTCAAAGTCGACGAGATTTCATCGGTTATAAAGCGTGAAATCGAACATTATCATGACAAGCTCGAATTGAGCGATGTCGGGGAAGTGCTGGAAGTGAGCGACGGTATTGCCCGCGTGTACGGTCTGTCTAAGGCGATGGCGGGCGAGATGGTGGAGTTTCAGTCGGGCGTGTACGGCCAGGTTTTCAACCTGGAGGAAGGGAACGTCGGTATCGTTATTCTTGGCGATT
>CAYMXC010000505.1:0-2131 GCA_964394135.1 uncultured Phycisphaerae bacterium | reverse complement strand
TATCGGGCAGGAATTTCTTGTCGACAAATCCGACGATTTCGAGGCCCGAATACAATGGGTTTGAAAGCTGGCTGGCCAATAAGATGCCTTCGTTATTTGCGCCGACAATAATTGCCCGGCTGATGAACCAGCCGAACTTTCGGGTATTGTAGATTACCCGGCGCAACACAACGCGGCCTAAGGCAATCAGAAAAAACGAGCTAAACCAGGCAACCGTCAACCAACCACGGGCGATATCGACCATAGGTTGGAGAAAGTCGGCTACAATCATAATGAGGATGCCGGCCAGGGAGGCCCGAAATACCAGGGCATACTCCTTCGGCCCGCCCAGCAGATTGTCCTTGTTATAGAGACCGAGAACAATAAAAATAGCAAACCATAAGATAGCAGCAAAAAACGTGATGATCTGGTAGTTTTGCAGGTTTGGGACGACGTCGATTTCAAAAATGGGGAGAAAAAGCTCAAAACGGACCCAATAAGCGATGCGATAGCCTAACCCCATCATCGCCATATCGCTGATGATTAACATCCCGATATACAAGAACCACTGAGCTCGTTTAGAGACATAGATTCGGGCAGATTTCTTGCCCGCTTCACGTAGCTCTTCAGAACCAATGCTGCCGAGCGGTTCACTCGATGCCATGATACACCTCTTCCAGGTTTTCAGCGATGCGATCCCAGTGGTGATGATTTACCACATAGTTCCGGCCCGCCTCACCTACTAAATTCCTTAATTCAAGATTGTCCAATAAGTCAATAATGCTGGCAGCGAAGTTTTCAGCATCTTGTGCAACACATACATCTCTGCCCGGCAGCGCCTGGATGGCAGATACGGCTCGGGGGGTGGCGATGACTGGAGCGCCACAGGCCATACTCTCCAGGACTTTATTCTGGATCCCGGCGCCGTAAACCAGAGGCGCTGCCGCGATTGCAGCGCGGCGCAGGTACGGGCGAATGTCATCCACAGTACCGGTGACTGTGACAGGGCCACGTTCCGCCAGGGCAGAGATTTCATGAGGCGGATCTTTACCCACAATCCACAATTGAACTTCCGGTTTTTTCGACCAAACGATTGGCATGATTTGGTCGACAAGATGTTTCACCATGGTGATGTTGGCATGGTAACTCATCTTTCCACTGACAACCACCGTGTTTTCCTGGCGAGGCACCTCCGAGTCGGGTGTAAAGTAATCCAGATCAACGCCGTTCGGTATTACATATATATTTTTTCGAGGCTGTTGATCGTTCGATAATGCGGTAAAGGCATCTTTATCTTGTTTGGAGGTAACCAGGACGCGAGCAAACTGATCCAATAAACGAGCTTCATATCTTTCTGTACGTCCTAGTTCAAATTTCGTTACGAATTTATGGAACAAGCTCTGGCTGTAAGCGGACGATTGGCGAAACAGGTATGAAATACAATCAACGCTATCCCATACCACGGGGAAGCGCGAACCCTGGGCTACGTGCGACCCGGCGGATTCACCATGACCCCTTACGGCTAAAGTGTGTTCTAAACGCTTCTGTAAATATAATCCATATTTTACTCCCCGCAGGTGCTCTACATGGATGACATCAAAAAGTTTTTCATTTTTGGTAGAGCGGACAGCATCTTCAATTTTACGTGCAAATTCCGTATCCCATGCATACCAAGCCTGCAAAGGCTGCCCTGTAGGTACGGCGACCAGGCTGTTGAGGGCAGAACGCCAGGTGGGCACGCGCACACCGATGATGGACTGGCAATAGGGCTCTAACGCGCGTAACCCGGTGCTTTCGTCCTCTTTTGACCAAAGCGTGGCCAGCGTGATTTCATGGCCGCGCCGGGCTAAGGAACGGATCAGGTTAAATGGCCGCACGCGGACCAGATTCGGTACGTATGGAACAACAAAAAGAATTCTCATATAGTGTAACGCAAAATAGCCGAGAATGTTATATGAATTAGCAAGTTATTATTCTATTTTTTGTCCAGATTTTCCAGGGCGTTTAAACGGCGCGCCGTGCGACTGGAAAACTCACCGCAAAGATACGCCCCCAAAGCTCCCAAATGGGTAGTGCGGCAATCCGCATAAAGATGGCGTCGACCGGGAGGCGAGTTCGGTCATCCTAGCGTACATGGCCCGGTTTGCCCGGC
>CAYMXC010000504.1:879-2132 GCA_964394135.1 uncultured Phycisphaerae bacterium | reverse complement strand
CGAAAAAGGGAAAAATTCGTACTTCCCTCACGGCCGAAAACGCATCAGGCGCGATCTGTTTCTGGTTTTGGTTGTGACAGGGGTTTTGCTGTTATTTTTACTAGCTCCACAACTGGTTCCGGAGCGATCGCTCAAACAGTGGGTGGCAGGAAGATTGGCCGAACAAACCCAATCGCAGGTTTCCGTCGAGCATGTTCATTTCAGCTGGCTGACGGGGTTTAAGCTCACAGGGTTGAATATTTCCAAACCGGCGGCGAATACGGCCTTCAGTATTCAACAATTGGTCATTCCGTTTGAACCAATCCGGCTGTTTTCGCAAGGTCAGGTGAGTTACGCCCGGTTGCAGGATGTAAAAGTGAGTCTGGGACAAAAGGTGGAACTTCCTGCCCTGTCGGCGTTCAGCGGCGATAACAAACCGGTGAACGTACCTGTTCGTGAGATTCAGCTTGCCGATCTGACGGTAGAAATATCGCGGCCAGGCGGTCAGAAGAATTTTGTTCGTGTTCCCTGGCTGAGCTTGATTAGTCAGCTTTCCACCCAGACGTTCAATTACTATATGCAGGCAAGTCTGGAAACGGCTGCGAAACCCCATGAGCCTTCCAGATACAGTGGACGTTTTACGTCCAAGGGAAAACTGCAGATCGTTCAGCAGGGGGATCAGCAATGTTTCGCCGGTACGATCAAGCTGGATTGGCAGGAGATCGACCTGTCGGCACTGAAATTGGAGCAAATGGAGCCTCTTGGCCTGGCAAAATTGAGCGGACAAAGCGGGGGCAGTCTGAATTTTGAAATTTTCCCCGATTTTCATTTCAGTTGGAATTTGCTTACGACAGCCGAGAATATTGAAGCGAAACGCAAACAGGCGCCGCATCCCAGCCGATTGGATCATGTTCGACTTTCGACGGTCGGAAGCTATGATCCTGTCAGCGGTCGGATCAGTCTGGAACGGATGAATCTGGTAAGTCCGGCATTGACGGTGGACAGTAAAATTATCGGGCGACTCGAGGAGACGGGGTTGATCCTGAACGAATTGCGGCTGGGTGGTAGGTTTGATACAGCCATGGTTCCGCTTGTCGTTCCGAACTTGGGAACTTATCTGGGTCGTGATGGGAAAATATCGGGTTCCTGCCGATACGATTTGAAGTGGACCGGTAAGGCTGTGGGCTATGAAATGACCGCATTGCTGGTAGCGGACGACGTGTCGATTTCGCGTCCGGGCTGGCTCGACAAACCGGCAACGTTTCCGCTGAACC
>CAYMXC010000504.1:0-869 GCA_964394135.1 uncultured Phycisphaerae bacterium | reverse complement strand
GGTGCAATCGGATCAAGCGAATTGGCCGTGGATTGCAGTAAAATCACTGGATTTCAATTTCGGCCCCGTACAGACTCGGATTGCCGGACGCCTTCCCAATCTTCACACTGGCGACGATCTGAACTGGTGGCTCGATAGCATTCGGCGACTGGGGCAGATCAAAATGGTGACTCGAATCGAGCACATGGAGCAACTGGGGCAGTATCTCCAACCCGTCCGAAACATCCTGACTTCGTCGAAAATGTTCGGCCCTGCAACTTTGAGCCTCGAGTATACAGGTCAGGAAGACATCGGTCGAACGGATTTGAACGTGGTTCTTGCTAAAGACAGTACACTTCGGATCAGGGATTATTTTGAAAAACCGGCGGATCGTGATATGGAATTGGACATGCAGACCTTCTGGCCGTGGGAGGCCTCACAGGTGCAGATATGGACACACTTATTTGCCAAGTGCGGCCGGTTGGAGATATTGACAAAGGACCGCCCGGCGAAGGTGGTCTGGGCGGTTTCCCGTGATGATCGAGGCCGAGCATGCCTGGACGTATTCAGCGAATTGTCCAGTGAGATTCGAGGGCTGGATCATATGACAGAATTGTCAACCCGTTTAAAAAACAGCCGATGGTCGCGGCAAGTAGGGGGGCAAGCCGGTTTCCAATTCGGTTCGATTGTGCAGATGGTGATGGGAGCGAATGGCTGGGACGCGAGACAGGCTAGAGCACATTTTGAGATGCTGGCCGATCAGACGACGATCGATATTCCTAATCTTTTCCGCAAACCGGTGCGGGTACCATTGTCTCTGGCGATGGATTATCGCTACGATGCCGAGCAGATCAGGCATGATCTTTGGGGCAGGTTGGTATGGCAGGAAT
>CAYMXC010000503.1:0-2133 GCA_964394135.1 uncultured Phycisphaerae bacterium | reverse complement strand
AGTCCGGCTGAATCCCCCGAATGTGCGTTCCGTAATGCAGGGAGTCATTCCAGGCTGTTCCTGTGGCTTTTTCCTTTCGCCGCGAACGGTCAGAATGTCATTATTCAGGGAAATATCGATATCTTTTTCATCCATGCCAGGAAGATCAATATTCACGAAAATCTCATTTGCCGTTTCGCTGACATCCAGCGGGGGAATCATCTGCCCCGTGATCGCACTCAGCGGCCGTTCCACAAACCGATCGAACAACGTATCAATCTCATCTCGCAGTCCCTGCAGTGCACGTTTCGGTTCAAATTTCCCGAATTCCATGATTGGACCTCCCATATAAATTGAAAATATAAAAATAAACTTCCAAAAATAAAAACAAAAGTGCGCGACTAGCCGAAAAGCTTGATAGACAGCTCCGCAACCCGTCTGCCAAGGGCCTGGCATTGCTTCTTTACACGTTCATCCGGTGTATTGATACTCACCGGGCCGTAATGATCGCCGGTGGCGGAGCCCTGTATGATCATTCCATGAATAAGCATCGCCTGAATGATGCTCAAAATGGTCGTTTCATTGCCACCACCAATATTGGCCGAGGACGAAAAGGCACCGCCGACCTTGCCAGCTAACTGACCATGATATTGAACCGACTGATCGATCAATTCCTTGATGGAACCGACCGGCAGGCCGTAATAAGTCGGTGAACCAATAATGATCCCGTCGAACTTGAGCAAGTCCTGGGCGGTGATATGCTCGACGGTTTGAAGAGTCACATCGGCACCCGACGACTTGGCACCTTCGGCAGTATACTCTGCCATCTGCTTGGTATTACCTGTTAACGAATAATAGGTGACCAGAACTTTCGCCATGGGTTTTAACCTCCCGTATTACATCTGCCTGATCAATATGGTAAACTCCACCGCTGCGAATAACAAGCAGAAAGTGCCGTGCATGACCCTGAACAATTCGATTTAGCGATTTTAAGCAATGTCAGATGAACTAATTGGCCTGTACGGAACCTGCATGTTGGCTGCTTACAGCCTCCTGTAGCGAAGAGGGCAGTTGGTGCCATTGTGCTAGTTGGCTTCGCCCGGCTCGTTTGGCGGCATACAAGGCTTCATCAGCCAGTTTGAGCAGCTCATGGCACGAGACGATGGGCTGCTGCTCAGGATATGTGGCGGAACCCATAGAGCAGGAAATGAAAAATTCCTCCCCGCCGGAACGAAGCGGGGTTTCCTTCAATAGGGTAATTATGCGCTGTGCCAGTTCGGGAAGAGGTTCTACAGGTGTATTCGGAAGGGCAAGCAGAAATTCGTCACCAGCATATCGGGCCACTAGATCGCTTTCGCGAACGCAATTTTTCAATATCGATGCCAGCGATTTTAACGCAAGGTCCCCCGCATGGTGACCGTAACAGTCGTTAATCCACTTGAAATGGTCCAGATCGAGAAAAATAACGCTCAATGGCTTGTTTTCACGGACGGTAAATGCAAAAGCCTGTGTCAGCCACTGGTGCATGTATCGCCCGTTGAACAGACCCGTCAATGGATCGGTCATGGACATTTCCCGGAGCCGGCTGTTATTGTGCTTCAATAGACCCATTTCCTGATTCTGATTGGCCAGAAGATTTCGCATGTGGGTAATCGAATCAAGCAGCTCGTCGATCCGGCGTTTGCCTTTGCCCAAATTCAAAATGTAAGACAGAAGAATCGGTATAGGGGTTTCACGATCCAGAACAAGATCGATATTCAATTCCAATCCCGCCAGGGTCGATTGCGGATCGACCTTGGCGGGCATCCAGATAATCGGAAGATGTACTGCGGTGTTGATGCAACGCAGAATATGCGGCAGATCGATATTATCGACCTCGATCAGATTTTCGCCGACGATAATCAGATCGAATCGGTTCAATCGAGCCTGCGAGAGTATCTGCTGATAATCCTGTGCGACAAAAGTTCTCAACCCGGCGGCTTGAAGTTTGGGTTCAAGTTTCCGAAGATGTCCGCAGCTTACATCGACTAATAATACTCTGATTGGCTCATTCAGAATCACGGTGTTCCTTTCAAAAGCGGTTCGGTTTACATATTTAACTTACGATACAAATGAACGAAAATGCAAATTGGGTGATAAAATAGGATGAAAATT
>CAYMXC010000502.1:0-2144 GCA_964394135.1 uncultured Phycisphaerae bacterium | reverse complement strand
TGTATTAAGATTTTATAGGCAAATATCCGATTAAAGAGAACAGGAGAATAGTATATTTATTGAATTGGCAGCCAAGAGGTTTTCCATTTGACAGCTTTATAGTCAAATGGTAGCTTTTTTTATTGGCACAAGGTTAATAACACAGGTTTTACGTGTATTTTTAATAAATGCCGGTAATGGCGAGTTTTGGAGTCAGAGCGATGAAGAGCAAGAGCTTGATTTTGGTAGCATGTGGGATGTTCCTGTTCGTATTCCTGGGCGCGGTAACGGGAGAGACCCGTTTTCCATTTACCGGACAAGTGACCCGGAATAATGTCTATATCCGTTCCGGCCCGGATATCAATTATTATCCCGTGGCCAAGCTGATGCGGGACAACAAGGTTCAGGTCCTTGGCGAGGAAGACAGCTGGTATAAGATTGACCCGCCTAGTGGGACTTTCAGCGTGGTTCACAAGGATTTCGTCGAAAAGTCCGGCAGCAAGGGCATCGTCAATGGCGATCGTGTCGCGATTCGTGCATGGTCTTCCATTCGACCCGATCAGCCTCCGCACTCTGTCCAGATGCTTGTGGGCAAGGGTACGGAAGTAGAGATTGTCGGCGAATACGGCAATTGGTACAAGATTACGCCGCCCGCCGGCGCTTTTGTCTGGATATCCAAACAGTATGTAAAACCGGTCGGTGAGACAGGCGCCGGCGCTAAAACCGAAACACCGGCCGCTGAGGCCCAGACGACTCAGCCTGCAGCCGAGACTGCCAAATCCGAAGCCCCTGCACCGGAAGAGACACCTGCAGCGACAGAAGTGCCCAAATCCGGCAAAATAGTCAAGGCAAACAAAATAGACAAGTCTCTGGCGGAAGTGACCACCAAGGCTACAAGCCCGCTGGAAGCGCCGGGAACGGTAAAGGTAACCCGTCGATCGGTGACCACTCAGCCATTCTATACGGAAACCGAAACCACCGTGATTTCCACCAAAACAGGCGGTGACGTATTTGGCAAATATACCCGACAGCTGATCGACCTTGATCAGCAGTTTATTGCCGAATTCAAAAAGCCTTTGAAGGACCGTAACTTCGATAAGCTGATTGCGGCATATACCGCGATTGCCGAACAAAAGGAAAACAAGGCGGCGTCCATACACGCCAAGGGCCGATTGGATGTCATCAACTTCCAGAAGGAAGGCGAAGCTGGATATAAGGAATTGACTGAAATTCAGCAGAAGTATGCGGAAGAAATAAACCGGGTCAAAGTCCCCACCATGAAGGATTACAAGGAAAGTGAAATATCTGCGACACCGTTTCAGGGTTCCGGAATTCTCCGGCCGAGCCTGATCTTTAACGGTCCGCTCATGCCGGAACGTTTCCGATTGTTCGACCCGGTCAAATGCCGCACGATCGCCTATGTTGAAGTGGCCAAGGATGTTCAGATCAATCTGAGCGAATATATCGGCAAGCATGTGGCTGTCTATGGAACCAGCGCGTTTGACGCCAAGCTGGGCTTCCCGGTGATTCAGGCCAGCATGTTCAAGATCGTACCGGAAAGCGAAAAAATCGTCAATTCGCCATCGGTGATTCCGTAGGTATCCGATGGTAAAAAATGAATAATGTGAAGTTCGCTACAACCCCTGCCGAAATACTCGGCGGGGGTTTTCTGCAGGTATTTCGCGAAAGAATTTCTTTTCGAAGAATCCTGCAAGATGAAAAGACATTTCAAGGAGATTTGTCAATGGAATGTAAACAGAAAAAGAATTCGGAACAGTGCAGCTGCACGTATAGTTCATGCGGAAATCGTGGCGTGTGCTGCGATTGTCTGCGGTCGCATTTGAAAAATCACGAGCTGCCCGGTTGCTGTTTTCCTCCCGAGGCAGAAAAAACATATGACCGTTCGTTTGAAAATTTTGCCCGAGCGTGGAAGCTGGCAAAATAAAAGCTTTTGAGGCCCAATTC
Source organism: uncultured Phycisphaerae bacterium (assembly GCA_964394135.1). Lineage (GTDB taxonomy): Bacteria > Planctomycetota > Phycisphaerae > JAAYCJ01 > JAAYCJ01 > CAYMXC01. Next base: position 200 of record CAYMXC010000502.1, on the reverse strand, counting down.
TCTTTCTATAGAGCACAAATCCAGATTGATCGGCAACTGATTAGGGGTAAAATTGTCGCTTGCCTATTACCAATCGGCGTGATACGCTGAAGCCGAATTGTGAGTCGTTTCATAAGGAGCCTTCCATGAAGAAAATGATTTTGCTGACGATACTATTGGGCGTCGGTCTATCCACAGTCTGGGCTGAAACTGGAGATACT
>CAYMXC010000501.1:0-2146 GCA_964394135.1 uncultured Phycisphaerae bacterium | reverse complement strand
ATAACCAGTCGAATCATTTTTCCGAGAAGAAACATTAAGAGTACGTAAAACCTTCCCGAAATCAGGGGTCTTATTTAGGATCTCTTTCTCTTCGGCTGGTAAATTCCGATAGTAATCAGAGGCCTCTATCGGGTCCATTGCAATTAACCTATTAGCCAACGCATTTCCCTTGATCAGGTCTCGTTTTTCTTGGTATTCATTGGCTTTAAGTTTTCTATCTTCAGCCCATCGGTCCGCTTCATTTTTTATCTGTCCTTCCTCAAGTGCCTGTCTGCGTCCCTTCCAGTAATTCTCCCAATCCTGCTGGTTTAGCTGATTTTTTTCAAGCCATTTCCGATGCTCGGCATTCTGTTTGTGTTCTTCAATCTGTGCCTGTGTAGCCTTCTCGGCATTCGCCAATTCTCGTTCTTTCAGTGCGAATTCTCTTTCCTTATCTGCCTTTTCACGCTGAGTCTTTTCATCCTCCAGCATGATAGCGAGTCGGTTCCTGTATTCCTCTCTGGTTTCACCAGGACGTATCCTTGTAAAATCGATAGGAGGGCCTTCTGCCACTCGTTTCTTATACTCATTATATTCCTCGCCAGGTAGACGCTTTCTCCATTGCTTAAGTTCTGTTTGTGTCGGATTTAAAGACGATGGCGACGCATTCCTTCGTATATTAAACTCTTCCCGGCTTTCTCCAGGAAACCGCTGAACGGCATTCATTACATTCGATACCGGCCTTCCCGTCAGCATATCCGATTCCATTCCTGCCTGTTCCGGGGTAATGGCCCGTCTTGGCCGCGACACGCCGGAATACCGGTCCGGGTTCATGTTTGATCGCCGGCCGTAGGGACTGCTGACTGGGTAACTGACCCTCAGACCTGTTGATTTTCCTGATGAAAATCCCTGATTAGGAGGCAGTGTAACCGTCGCCCAGCCATGTCTCCCTTCTGGCATATCTTCGTCAATGATCGCCTGCATCATTTCATCCTGTGTGATCGGTCCGTCATTGCCCCATCGCATTACACCCTGTGCCGGATTCAACATGTTTCATACCTCCGATTAATCTTTACCTTTAAATCAGATTCCAAATCCGCCCTGCAGGTACGGCACCGAATTTTGATTGCCAAGTCCGAACATACCCTCATCATAACGTCCAGGCGGATTCTGAACCCATTCAACAAACTGAGGCCGGCCATCGACAATTTTTAGACGCGCCAGACCTCCCCTGAGGCTCACTGTTCGATATTCCGGCTGTATTGGTCTTGCTACAGGCCTTGCCGACGAAGTCCCTGCCTCAAGCCCGCCATAGCGGTCAATGGGCTGCATATCATTCTGTGATTGGGATCGCTCGCCGTTCAGAATCTGTGCCAGTGCCAGCTTAAAAGGATCAAGTCTCGCCATCTCATTTACCCTTTCCCTTTCCGTTACCTTCCCGCTCCCATAGTCATGGTCTGCCCTCTGCGATAATCCTTGTAGGGGTCATAGTTGGAACCGTACTGTATGGCCTGAGTCTCGGTTTCATCCTCAGGTACTGTATCCTCCGGAGCAGACCCCGATGCATATTTCTTTCTGTACCGCATATACCACTCCAGTTTGGCCGGGTCCATTCTTAGATAGTCCGGCAACTTGTCATATACTGATTCGTTCGGAAGCCGCATGGAGTTATTTGCTTGGTTAAGCGCCTCTTCCCGCATCTGCTTATATATTCGCAGGTAGTTGGGGTTCCACCGGTCGAACCCGAACCGCTGCGAAATGGCATCATATGCCGCATCATCTGAGGCCTGCTGGTTCTGTGCCTGCTGATTGGGGGATATTCCTGGGTTGCTAAAAAGCAGGTTCGCCTGTCGATATTTATTAAGGAGGGTATAGCGCACGCTCTCGTTGGTAAAATTACCGCTATTGTCGAATGGGTTGAAATTACCGAACGAACTTCTGCTTCTCCACCAGTTTCTAAGGTCATCATCGCTCGGATTGTATTCCTTGTTTTTCTTTTCCCAATCTTCTTGATCCGTCAAATAATCTGTCATGGAATTTTTCCTTTCACCTGTTCGTATTTTTATCTTTTTTTTTCTTATCTGGGTACCACTTTTTTATTTTTTTATTCAAATACGGCTCGATCCCGTTTTTCGTCGCCAACGACCACGCCATCCGTTTAAGATGC
>CAYMXC010000500.1:0-2156 GCA_964394135.1 uncultured Phycisphaerae bacterium | reverse complement strand
GCTGGAAACAACTGGAAGATATGGATGGTGTGCGGACCAGCAAGCCGTGGGGGTACTACAAAGTCACTCCTCTGCTGGCGTCTGCAAAGGCGAGTCCGGATCGTTTTTTTGTCGCCGAGCTCGATGGCAAGGTCGTTGGTTATGCCATGTTTGCCATTGATTCCGATTCAAAGGTCGGTACTGTTCTGGACAACGCGGTCGATCCCGCCTGCCAGGGATGCGGCATCGGTTCAGCCCTTCATCGCCAGGTCCTTCTGGCGATAAAAGATGCCGGCATGGAAATCATCAAAGTCGGTACCGGCGTTCACCAGACCGCTGCACGAAAAATGTACGAAAAGCACGGCTTCTGGTAGGTATTTCATGAAATTATTTATCTTATGCATGTCGTGGAAGCAAATATATGAACGCTTGACGAATATTGTTTTTTACTGAAAATGAATTGAACGAGTTAAAGCGACTCGAAAGGCCGCTTGCTGACGTGACAACGTCTTTATAAAAATGAACTGCTTGATCTGGCTGGTCAGAATGTAAAAATTGAGAAAGGAAGAAAACCATATGTGCAATGATAAATCCGCTCCCATGCCATCGTGTTTTTATCATTTCGGAACGTTTTCAGTTCCAGCTGATACTGGGGATCCGTGGAAAGATCCTTCACAAAAATGTCTGGCCGCTCATATGACCGGTCGTGGGGAAGTTCGTGCCTTATGCTACCGTGCGAATTATTACGGTATATGGTTTGGCTACGAGATTGACGATTATCCTTTGGTTGTCGCTCACAACGGCCACTGTTTGCAGAATATGGGCCTGATTGGTAACGCCGCAAACGGCATGCCGTACTACCTGCCGTATTTTAATAGTCCCGAAGATTTGTCGATTGCCTGTCGTGAGCCATTGCGGTTTGACAAGTCGTTCAAGCTCTGGATTGGTAACTCTCATCCGGCCGAAAACAAACAGTGCATCGGCCTGCATATTTATGTCAGTGGCCATGGGATTGAACCTGCGCCAGGAAATTTATGCGACTGGGATGTCGTGTGGCGAAGTGCCGGCGGGCGACATCCGAACACTCGAATTTCATCTGAAGTAATACAGTTAGAAAGAGCCTTATCGTGAGTGCGTCAAAGCGAGTCGAATCAAATACGCGGAATGAAGTCGTGGGGGCAAAGTGTGGCTCCACGATTTATCGTGCCGGTACGCTAACATATACGCGGCCGAAACTGGTCATGCTGTTCTTATGGTTATTGTGGGGCGATTTCTGCTATATGCTGATGGAGACGGTCGTGCCCAGCATTTTGCCGCTGAAATTTCAGGCACTGGGTGCATCCAACACATCGCTGGGGCTGGTGCTGACGACGATTCCCATGATCATCAATACCGTTCTAAATCCTGTGATCAGTTTCAAAAGCGATCGATATCGAAGCAGATGGGGCCGGCGAATTCCGTTCATTTTGTTCACGATGCCCTTTCTGGTTTTCTTTTTGATTGGAGTTGGATTCGGCGATAAAGTCGGGTTCTGGCTTTATCCTTTTTTTCACAAGATCAGTACACGGCTGACGCCCAATCAGCTGGCCATTATGATCATCAGCGTCATGATGACTCTTTTCAGCTTTTTCAATACTTTTGTGAATGCCGTGTTCTGGTATCTGTTTAACGATGTGGTTCCGGAACATCTTCTGGCGCGCTTCATGTCGTGGTTTCGCACGGTGTCCACGATTTCCTCCTCCTGCTATGGGTTTTTCCTTTTTAAACACGGTGCGACCCACGCCGCTGAGATTTGCGTTGGTGCGGCCATTCTCTACATTATCGGTTTTGGCCTGATGTGCCTGAATGTGAAGGAAGGCCAATATCCACCGCCGCCCGAGTATGTCGATGGCGAGGTCGGCATATTCGCAGCAGTCAAGACCTTCGGAAAAGAGTGTCATTCCCTTTCGCATTATTGGTACGTTTTTCTAGTGGGAATGTGTTTTTCCGGCGCAGGTGCCGTAGGTCCCTTCAGTTTATATTTTTCCCAATCGATCGGACTGAATCTGGATATGATCGGAAAAATATCCGGCATATCGAGCATCACTATGTCGGTTGCCATTTTGATCTCCGGCTGGCTTGCGGATCGCTATCATCCCATTCGCATCGTTATCGTCGGAATGATTTTTCAGGTGCTA
>CAYMXC010000499.1:0-2156 GCA_964394135.1 uncultured Phycisphaerae bacterium | reverse complement strand
ATGGTCCGATTGATGAAAAACTTCAAAACGATTGCCGGTGGGTCGACGGTACGTTCATCTGCCCCACCTGCCGCGCAAACCTGGCTGCCTCCGACGGAAAAACCCCAAAGCCCGAACCCGTCCGATGCAGAAAATGCGGCAAGGATGTCTCAGGAGAGATCGGCAACGCCCAGCGTGGGGAATACCTTTGCCTGGCCTGTCAAAAAAATGGGGAAGCCGATCCAGCTCAACTTTTGCTTCAATTGCTTCGTCAAAATGGGCGTCAGGCCGGGGATAATGCGCCCGCGATTGAAGGCTATGATATTATTAAAAGTCTCGAAAAAGGGGGCATGGGCATGGTCTACCTGGCCAGGCGTAAAAGCGATCAGCGAAACGTCGCGATCAAGGTGATGCTGTCCAGGGTGGCGGTGGACGCTCAGGCTCGAAAATTGTTCAAACGCGAGATGGACCTGGATAGTGCTTTACGCCATCCGAACATTGTGGAGTTTATTGAAGGCGGTTCTACCGGAACGGTCTTTTACTTCGTCATGGAATTCTGCGACGGCGGCGGTTTACACAGGCTCATGGAACGAAACGGCGGAAAGCTTACCTTGGAAACGGCCCGGCCGTTGATGATCCAAACACTTGAAGGGCTTGCGCATGCCCATGAAAAGCAGTTGGTCCATCGCGACCTGAAACCGCAAAATATTCTCCTGTGCAATCAGCCGGCCGGTCCGGTGGCAAAGATATCCGATTTCGGATTGGCCAAGAATTTCCAGAAAGCCGGCCTGAGCGGGATGACGATGACGGGTTCATATGCGGGAACGGGGGCTTTTATGCCGCGAGAGCAGGTGACCAATTTCAAATATGTCAAACCCGTCAGCGACGTCTGGTCGATCGGCGCTACATTTTACACCCTGCTCACGGGACAACTGCCCCGCGATTTTAGCGCAGCCAAGGATCCGATGGAAGTCATCCTCCATGGCAGCGTTATCCCGATTCGAAAACGCGATTCACGTATTCCCGCGTCCCTGGCCGAGGTCATCGACCGGTCGTTGTCGAATAACGTCAAAGATCGATATCCGGACGCCAAACAGATGCTCCATGCCATGAAAAAAGCGTTTTAACTTCACGCAAGTGTGCGAAAAGGAAACCTGCTGATGGCAAAAAAAGTGAAAGTCTACTGCCCGACATGTCAGGCTCACTTGCAGGTCGAGGAAGCAAATCTGGGCAAAAAGGGCCGATGCCCGCAATGCAGGAGTATTTTCGAACTTACGATTCCAATTTGTTCTGCTCAGGATTTTTCCGATCCGCAAAAAGTACCTCTGGAATGGCATAAGGGCGACACTATTCTGGGCCTTTACGAAGTCCGGCAGATTCATGACGGCGGGGGCATGGGGCTGGTCTATCGTGTCAAGCATCGCGGCTGGAACCTGGATCTGGCGGTCAAGAGCCCTCGGGCGGAGTTCTTTCAGGTACAAGCCCAGAAGGATAATTTTGTACGTGAATGCCAGACATGGATCGATCTGGGCCTGCATTCCCACATCGTCAGCTGCTACTACGTCAGAACGCTGGGCGGTGTGCCGAGAGTCTTTGCCGAGTACGTCGAAGGGGGTAGTCTCAAGGATTGGATCGAAAGCAGAAGACTCTATGAGGGGGACAGGGAATCGGCTTTGGCACGTATACTCGATATTGCCATTCAATTCGCCTGGGGGTTGGCTTATGCCCACGAAAAGGGGCTGGTCCATCAGGACATCAAGCCCGGCAACGTGCTGCTGACATCCGACGGGACGGCCAAGGTGACGGATTTCGGTCTGGCCAGGGCCCGGGCCACCACGGCGGAAACTCAGATCACCGGCAAGAAAGACCGGAGCCTGCTCGTCAGTTCCGGAGGCATGACCCCAGCATACTGCTCGCCTGAGCAGGCCAACCGCCAACCCCTGTCCAGTAAAACCGACATCTGGAGCTGGGCGATATCCGTGCTAGAGATGTTTTATGGACAGCCGCCCTGTCCATATGGTGGTCAGGCGGCAGAGGATGTATTTCAGGCCTACCGAGAGTATCCCGAAGAAAATACGGATGTTACCCGTATGCCTGCCCCACTAGCCCGAGTGATCCAGGATTGTTTTCAGCACGATCCGGAAACACGGCCTGCTTCTATGGAGGATTTAAGCAAG
>CAYMXC010000498.1:0-2162 GCA_964394135.1 uncultured Phycisphaerae bacterium | reverse complement strand
CGGCCACAGGGATAAAATCATTATCATTTTCAGTCATGATTTCCCTGCATTTTTTCCATTTCCGTTTGACTACACGAACGCAAACACTATAATGGCTACTTTGGTGTTGCCAAAACCAAGGTTTAGCAGATTGAATGTAAACCGTTAGTAAATGGTAAAAAAACAGTAAAAAGTAAAAGTAACAGAAGGAGTTTACAATGCCGTTAGTTGATACCAAAAAGATGTTTGCTGCGGCCAACAAGCACAATTTTGCCGTGGGCGCTTTCAACGTCAATAACATGGAACTGCTGCAGGGCATCGTCGATGCCTGCAAGGAAAAGAACGCTCCACTGATCCTGCAGATTTCAAAGGGTGCCCGAAAATACGCCAATATGAAGTATTTGATGGCCCTGATCAATGTAGCTGTGCAGGAGAGCGGCCTGCCGATCGTCGTTCATCTCGATCACGGCGACACCTTTGAACTGTGCAAGCAGTGCATCGACGAAGGTTTCACCTCGGTCATGATCGACGGCTCGCATCATCCGTATGAGGAAAACGTCAAGCTGACCAGACAGGTCTGCGATTATGCTCATAATCATAACCCGTATGTTTCAGTTGAAGCGGAACTGGGCCGGCTGGGCGGCATCGAAGAGGAAGTTGTCGGCGTGAAGGAAGAAGACCTGCACAAATTCCTGACCGATCCGGATCAGGCGGTCGATTTCGTCAAACGCACCACATGCGACAGTCTGGCGGTCGCCTGCGGCACGAGCCACGGCGCCTATAAATTCAAAACCGCTCCTAAACTGGCATTCGATCTGCTCGAAACGCTGACAAAACGAATGCCGGGCTATCCGCTGGTCATGCACGGAAGTTCCTCGGTGCCCCAGGAACTGGTCAAAGAAATCAATCAGTACGGCGGAAAGATGCCTAATGCCATGGGCGTGCCGGAAGAGGCGCTCACCCAGGCCGGCAAGCTCGGCGTATGCAAGATCAATATCGACACAGACCTTAGACTTGCCCTGACTGCCGCGATTCGGAAGGTATTTGCGGAGAAACCCTCCGAGTTCGATCCGCGAAATTATCTTGGACCGGGCCGTGATGCCGTCAAAGCCGTCGTCGCACGGAAGGTTGAAATCCTTGGGTGTGCCGGCAAGGCCGATCTCTGCCGATAACCCCGGCTGATTAAATACAATTTATTCAAGCCCTGTTTGAGCTTTTCAAACGGGGCTTGTTTATTAAGTTGACCGATGCGTTACCCGATGAATTATTCAGACGCAATTCATTGTCATTTTTGGGATCGAAAAAATGAATACAAAAGTGGTTATCGAAACAAAAAATCAAATAAAAAAATGGATCGATCAACTCTGTGCGAAAACTTCGCAGGAGGAAAAAAACGAGCAGCGCCGGATTCAATGGCGAATGGCCTATGCCACACTCGGCACGATTGAAGCCGAGGGGCCGTTCGAGGCGACTTATGTGACTACGCGTGACCTCAGTTGCGATGGGCTGGGATTCCTGGCCTCCCGAAAGCTGGATATCGGACAGCTTGTCCACATTCTGCTGGATCTGGATGGAAAGGAAATCGAAGTTGCGGCCAGGGTGATCCATTGCACCCCCACGGTCGGTATGTATAAAATCGGGGTCGTATTTGAATTTTTCGATCCGACGAATAACTGAAAGCCCACATTTCCCTATATTCTTTCGCAAATTATTTGACCGTCCATGCCGATTATCGGTCGTTCCCAGCCAAATGCCCTATAACTTCTGAAGAAAAAAGTTCTCAGATATCACCAGAATTATTAAGAGAGGGCAGAATCATTCCGATACTGATAATGTGATACTTGCGACATAAATGATTTGTATGGAAATATGGATATATTATGGAAGTCAAAATTGTCGTAGAAACAAAAGAAGAAATGGAACGGCTTCTGAAGAATATCTGGCCGGATACGGTTCCTCAAAAGCTTATTGATCGCTGCCGGGACAAGTGGCGGCTGGATTTTGCCGTGCCTGGAATAGTGGAAATCAAAGATCCCCGTAGACATTATGAACCAATCTATATCACGACTCGCGATATTTCGGCAGAAGGGCTGGGCTTTCTGAGCAAGACCCGCCTTATTCCGAAACAAAAAGTGCTCGTTACTCTGGAAATCGAAAATAGCCATGTGGAAATATCCGCCATC
>CAYMXC010000497.1:0-2164 GCA_964394135.1 uncultured Phycisphaerae bacterium | reverse complement strand
TGCCCCCACATCGTATCCCCCCCGCATTTCCACAAATACCCGTCTTACACTGCCCATTAATACCTCTCGTTCGGAATTTTCTTAACCAAAAGAGGGTATAAATACCTTTTTCCATCCTGAGTCAGGCATAAAACTGCATCACAAGCTCTCTTTGGACTGACGTTCTTTAGAAACCGGGGTAAAGACAACCGTCTGCACCTCCATCTGTTTTCTATTTACTTTTTCCCGATCAAGTGATATGATTTTTTTCTTGCAGTCGGGATGAAATTTATCCGAAAGTTTACTTTATATAACAACCAGGAGGTAGTGATGTTCAAAAATCTCAAACTTTCAGCCAAGATTGCCGTGGGTTTTGTAATACTCATTATACTTGTGCTGGTGACCGGCCTTTTGGGCTGGACAGGCTTACGAAACATCGGAGCCACTTACGAGCAGGTAAAAGAGGGCACCGCAAGCATCAACGCCGTACAGAAGACCGGAAACTTCCGCCGTGATTTCGCCACACACGGATTTGCAAAATTAGCCGGATCGAGCGAAGACATCCCCACCGAGTGGCTGAAGGCTGTAGAGGAGTTGAATTCGCAACTTAGCAATTTTCGCCAGATCAAAGGGCTCAAAGGCGAATACCACAGCCAGATCGACAATGCGCTTAAAAGCGTGCAGAGCTACCGTATTGCCGTTGAACGGGTCAAAGAGTCACGTGCCAAGGAAGAGAAGGTCGCTTCCGAGTGGGGAAAGATCGGAGTGGAGATAACGGCTTATGTCAACAGATTGGATGCTAAAACCACAGGAACGCTGCGTAACGAATTCTTTGAGCCGTTTCTGCTTCTGCGCGCCATGGCCATATATCTTCTCAAGGACAGGGATCAGGACAGGCTGAGTGCGTTCGAAAAACAGATCGAAGTCGTATCCCAGGGACTCGAAAACTGGAAGCGCTCCCCGTCCGGCAATTCGGAGATAGCCGTGGCCCTCAACACATACATAGACAGATATGGTGAAGAAAAGAAACACTTCTGGAACGCCGTTAAGGATGGGGAGGCTGCAAACAGTACAATGGCAAATGATGCCTCCTCAATCGTCACTACAATCAATTCAGTCGGTGCAAGTCTTGAGAAAGACATGGGAACCCTCACCACAACCATCACGACACTCGTGATTATTGCCGTGCTGGTCGCCATATTCCTCGGCATAATATTGGCGATTTTCATTACCGGAAGCATTGTCAAACCTATCAACCAGATAATAGAGAGCCTCTCAAACGGTTCGGACGAGGTGGCGTCTGCCTCTGAACAGCTCTCCTCTTCCAGCCAGCAGATGTCGCAGGGCGCTACCGAACAGGCATCGAGCCTTGAAGAGATTTCGAGCAGCCTCGAAGAGATGGCGTCAATGACAAAACAGAATGCGGGCAACAGCCGTGAGGCGACTCTCATGGCCGGAAACACATCGGAAGCCGTGGTTGATGCAAAGAACAAGATGGAACGGATGAGCGGAGCGATAAACCTGATTAAAACATCTTCGGACGAGACCGCAAAAATCGTCAAGACGATCGATGAAATCGCAATGCAGACGAATCTTCTTGCTCTGAACGCCGCAGTTGAGGCGGCGCGCGCCGGAGAAGCCGGAAGAGGATTTGCAGTAGTGGCTGAAGAGGTACGGAACCTTGCGCAGCGATCCGCCGAGGCTGCCAAAAACACAGCCAACCTGATCTCCGAGTCGCAGAAGAATGCGGAAAACGGAGTTACCGCTTCGGATGAGGTCCGCAAGATTCTCGAAGAAATTACCGACAAGGTACAGAAAGTCAACCAACTGATTGCGGAAGTGTCTGCGGCGAGCAACGAGCAGTCACAGGGCATCGATCAGATCAACATCGCCGTGGCGCAGATGGATCAGGTCACACAGTCGAATGCCGCCCACGCCGAAGAATCCGCCTCCGCGGGTGAAGAGCTCTCCGGTCAGGCGCAGCAGCTCAACGCAATCGTCGCAGAGCTTGTGCTGCTGGTCCGGGGTCTGAATGCGACAACAGGTTCCGCCTTGAGCACACACAAGCGCCGAACTTCGAGCCCGGTAAAAATCGCAACTAATCCAACCATACGGCAGATCGCTCCCTCATCGTCGCCCAAAATGGCCTCGCTGACGGATCGCAGGGCTAAAAGTGAGCCCGCGA
>CAYMXC010000496.1:0-2184 GCA_964394135.1 uncultured Phycisphaerae bacterium | reverse complement strand
CTGCAGCGCCGCAGCCAGCAGTTCCGCTCCGATAGTCTTTTCGCTTATCAAGACTGCCAGCTTGAACTTGTAAGCATAGGACGAAGAAGAGATGACCCATTTCGGTTTTCGAGAATTGAACTTGATCATCCAAAGCCGAGACCCTTCAGGAACAAACAGTTCTGCAACCCGTTGAATCGCAGTAACCATGCCACCCTGGTTTTCGCGTAGATCAAGGACAATGCCACGAATATTCTGCCCGGCAAATCTGTCCAGCGTATTTTTGACATCGAAGACCGTTTCATTGTTAAAGCTGGAAATGGTGATCAAACCAACGTTATCCTCTAATACATCCGATGTCACTCCGGATACGCGAACCACATTTCGTACGATTGCAAGCTTGCGAGGTTTGCCGGATGAGTTTAAAACTTCGATGTTAACTGCGGATCCTTCCGGACCTTTGATTAGTTCAACAGCGTCTTTCAACGGCAAATTGACCGTCGATTTTCCGTTGATTTCTGTGATAATCTCATTAGCAGCCAGGCCGGACGAACTGGCAGGAGAGTTGGGTATAATGCTTTTGATCAACAGACCTTTGGAATTTTCCTCTAATTGAACACCAATTCCGCAAAACTGTCCCTTCCATTGCTGTTTCCTCTCCTCGAGCTGTGAAGAAGTCAATATGGTTTGATTAGTCATGGTTGAGGCGATTTCATATTTGAATGGAATATCAGCGACTAGAGTCCAGTTATCATTCACTCTGGCGAAAACAAACAATTGCGTAGTCAGAGTGATTTGCTCATTCTCATTTTTCCTGCAGGTGTAATTTGCCGACGCAATGGCCACGTTTTGAGATTCAATAATACTCACGTTATTCAAACTTGCTTTTGAGCGATCGAATCCTTTTGGAAAATCCTTCACCTTTCGAAGCCAGATAGTTGTTATGATGTCCTTGATTGGATGAGGCTCGTCAGGTTGAATAATCCGTGCGGAACTATAAGGTTTGACGGGATCAGATAACTCAAAAAACGCTGGCATGCCGAAACACATCTTCCATTTTCCATCTATTTTAACTGCACAAGCAATGCATTCTGAAATAGGATAACTCCGGTTCTCCATACGATCGGCTATTTTTAGATGCATCCACGCCGTGTTGCCATCAAGACGGATATCCCTGGAAACGAATTGATGCGATTTGACCTGGACCCAAAATCCCGAAATCGATTTTATGGCCTGTGCCCGGTTCAAGACCATCGCTCCTTTGGGTGTATCGACAATGAGTAAAAAATCCCTGTCGGAATAACAGTTAGTTAATGCCTCAATGTCATGCTGCTGCCAGGCTTGTTCGACTTGATCCAGCAATTGATGCAGCGAATCCAGTTCACTGCCGGCGGCATACGCATTTGATACAACAAAGAATAATATCGCATGGATACACAAGATACAGATGTGCTTTTTCATACGACACTCCTTCCCATTGAAAGATGGTAATATTTTATTCTGTATATTGCTCTTTTCAAAGCAAATTAGTAAACTTACTTGTGTATTGCTTTTCAAATGAAAGGGTGTCGCAAATGACTATCTCCAATCTTTGCTGGTTTTGCGGCCAATTGCCCGCCCGGGACAAAGCTCGATTTCAAATCACGCTATATAATATGTCCCTGGGGCGACAAAAAACCATAGGGATCGATCGTTGTCCTGTTTGCTCCAGGGCTCACACGAAGATCATGCCGCCCTTGATGGTCGGATTTTTGCTTGGCTTGATTTTTGGAAAGATTTTGGGTTGGTCCGGCACAGGCGTTTGGTTATTGGCGGCAGCAGGCGGTATGATAGGTTGCCTGGTAGCCAAGAGTCGTGTTATGTCCACTCTGGGTATCAGTGCCCTTATTTCGTTTGTAATAGCTTTCGTGGCAATGGCTGTCCTGGCGAACGTATTTGGATCGTTTATCCTATACGCTGCGACACTCATGTTCCTGGCATGCTTCGGATATCAAACGTGGAAAAAAATGCCGGGTGCCGTTGCAGAGGATCGCGAATTCATGGAATACCGACAGATTCCACGAAAGCCCATGCAATCATGGAAGCAGTACCCTGAAATAAAATCTCTTCTGGATAATGGCTGGAAAGTTGGCAAACATCCTCAGATCGCAAAAGAAACACAGGCAGGAGAGGAAATCTCTCTCGGTCCACGTTTTCCATGGCAGG
>CAYMXC010000495.1:417-2186 GCA_964394135.1 uncultured Phycisphaerae bacterium | reverse complement strand
CCGCGCTTTTTCAACGTTGCTCGCCGGCGGAGCCTGATGCGGATCCTAAGTGCCGACCGATTCTATGAATCGTCCGTTGCGCGCAGTGCGGCTGTCGGCAACAACGATCCGGTAGAACGGTCTTTTTTTTGCGCCAATCCGCCTCAATCTAATCTTAACCACGTGTGTCCTCCAATTGCGTCGTAACGTCTTAACGTTTGCGCGTCCGCGCGTCTCCGCGTTGGCGCGTCAATTCGTCTTGTTTACTGCATAAACGGGAAATTCGGCATTCTCTTACGCTTCTTCCCGGTCTCCTCCATACCCGTTACGGCACGGAGCATCTTCTTCATATCGTTAAACTGCTTCATCAACTGGTTCACTTGCTGAACGCTTGTACCACTTCCGTCAGCGATCCTGCGCCTCCGGCTGCCGTTCAGAATATTAGGATCGTAGCGCTCCTCTTTTGTCATCGAACAAAGAATGGCTTCCACGCGCCCAAGCTCTTTCTGGTCGATATCTTCGCTCTTGATCTTGCCGCCTAATCCCGGAATCATCCCCAGAATCTGATCCAGCGGCCCCATCTTCCTCATCTGCCTGAGCTGACTGAGATAATCGTCCAGGTCAAACTTATTCTCCCTGAACTTCTTCTCCATCTCCTTAGCCTGGATTTCATCAAACGTCTCCTGCGCCTTTTCGATCAGGCTCAGAACGTCTCCCATACCAAGGATTCTCGAGGCCATCCTGTCAGGGTAAAACGGCTCGATACCGTCCATCTTTTCGCTGGTGCCGATAAACTTAATTGGCTTGCCGGTAACAGACTTAATCGACAGCGCAGCGCCGCCGCGCGCATCGCCGTCCATCTTGGTCATTATGACCCCGTCAAGCTCCAGCGCCTCATTAAATTGCTGCGCTACATTGACGGCGTCCTGACCGGTCATCGCATCGACAACCAGCAGCACCTCGGTAACATCGATAGACGCCCGAAGCCTCTTAAGCTCGGACATCATCTCTTCGTCGATATGCAAGCGCCCCGCAACATCGATCAACACCGGATCGTTGCCGCTGGACCTTGCGGAGTTCATAGCCGCTTTCGCGACCGCCACCGCATCCTGCTTATCGCCGATGTCAAAGACATCGACACCGATCTGCTCACCCAGGGTTTGAAGCTGTTTAATAGCTGCAGGACGATAAACGTCACCCGCCACCAACAGCGGCTTCTTCCCCTGCTTCTTAAACATCAAAGCGAGCTTGGCCACATTAGTGGTCTTGCCCGCGCCGTGAAGACCCGACACCATGATAACAGTCGGCGGCCTCTCGGCTATTTTGAGCTTCGCCTGCTCACCACCGAGCAGCGCTATAAGCTCTTCATTAACAATCTTGATAACCTGCTGCGCCGGGTTGAGCCCCTTGAGGATATCCTCCCCAATCGCTCGCTCTTTAACCCGCGCCACAAAGTCTTTCACAACCCTGAAGTTGACATCCGCCTCAAGCAGAACAAGCCGAACCTCACGCAGGGCTTCGTTGACTTCCTGCTCGGTAAGCCCACCCCGGCTTCTCAGCTTCTGAAAGACATTTTGCAGTTTTTCGGAAAGGCTCTCAAACAAATCTTTTTCCTCAAAACAGTGCCGTACAGCACGAACCAAAGCGACTGAGGGAAGAGATCAGAGGTCCGCACACTGAGCGCGAACGAGGTCCCTTCCCTCAATCACTTCGGTTCCCCAGTCACATCAAAATAGTATAACGATTTCGAGAGGAGTTGTCAAACTGAAATGCGTGGTTCCTGTGCGGTT
>CAYMXC010000495.1:0-355 GCA_964394135.1 uncultured Phycisphaerae bacterium | reverse complement strand
GAGTAAGTATCAGAGCATTCCTGCCCCAGGCAAACGTAACAGCCTTGTCATGCCATCCACACACCCATCATTCCGGACGTAGCAAGGAATCTGCTGTGCACCTCCGAATCCACAGGCAGACAACCAATCATAACCATAGCAACAGTGAACAATACCCACAGCCCCTTCCGCGAACTCCTCTAAATTCCGTACCTTCCGCGATTCAAAAACCAAAAGAGCCCGTAACCACACAGGTCACAAGCTCCGTATTAATAAACTGAAAAATAACAGCTCTACTTCTCGTTCTCGCCAGGCATCCTTTCATCGGAATGACCTTCCGCCAGAATCACAGCTTGTGCTTCTTCAATGATCCCTG
>CAYMXC010000494.1:1839-2192 GCA_964394135.1 uncultured Phycisphaerae bacterium | reverse complement strand
CCGTACAGGCGATTACTGCCGATAGCGAAGGGGAAGGCGGTGCGGTGGCGGTCAAACGGTTTTCTGGGGCTGGTGAGTTTTCCGGCTTCGAACATGTCGAGATACGTATCCACCAGCATCTCGCTGTGCCCTCCGAGGTCTTTGAGGTCGGATCCGGCGATCATCTTCCCGATCGCGTTGGGTATGCCGCCGATCCCGAGCTGCAGGCACGATCCGTCGTGGATGTAGGGCATCAGGTTTGCGGCGATTCTTTTCTCGACATCGTTCGGCTCCTCGGGTTCGGGAGCGAAAAGCGGTGTATTGTCGGGATCTTCCACGATGATATCCACCTGGGATATATGCGCCGCCTCCTC
>CAYMXC010000494.1:682-1829 GCA_964394135.1 uncultured Phycisphaerae bacterium | reverse complement strand
GCATGCTTTTGTTTACCTCGACGATCACCAGGTCGGACGATTCGACTCCCGCCGAATGAAAGGAGTTCTGCGGCCCGAAATTGAAATAGCCGTTTCTGTCCATCGGCGCCACGCGGGTCACAAATACCCGTTTCGTCTTCGCCGCTTTTTCCGGCTCGTTATAGTAGAACGAACGCCAGTAATCGGGGGCGTCGTATGTGCGCATATAATCAGGCGCTTTTCTGTACGCGATGGGGTTGTAAAACGGTTTTCCCACGAATTCGATCATGCGCGTAAGCTTGCTCCAGTGCCAGTCATGGAAGATAAAACTTTCGGGATACTTGCATGTTTCCGGAAGGGGAGGGAGGCAGACGCTGCAGTACACGCTCACGTCCCTCAGCTCGTCGCGCCTGTTGGCCAGCGCGGTATCGAACACTACCGATTTCCCGTTGAACTGGGCATACTCGATGACATCTCCTGAGTTGATTAGCTTTGCCGCTTCATCGGCAGTTCGAAGCTTCATTTTGTACTCTTTGGCAAATGATGACATAAACAAACCCCCTGAAATAAAAAATCGATAATCGATTAAATATAATATATTATATTTTAATTGAGCCTATTTCCGTCAATCTTTTTACATTTCTTTTTTGCTGAATATTTCGGACAGGCGAATGGCGGCAACTGGCATGACTGAATAATTATGAATGTGCATAATATAGTATTATAACTGTTTAATGTTGATAATATGAAATGTTCGATTGTTGAATGACGGCGAGGGGAAATTGCTTAACTGCGAGAATCCTCTCTGATGGCGTGATCGAGTGATACGGTCAAACGGGTGTCTGCCGGCGGTAGCGAAAAATCGTACAATTGAATTGCGATGCTTTTAGGAGATCAGAGTATCTTATAATCAAATCCTATGCCGATTACCAATACGTCTTTATTCAGCGTGGCGTGGTGTTGAAGGGGTCATTAAGCGGCACATCCTTCTACTCGATTTAAGACCGGCGGCAATTTCGCAGGCGAATCCGTATGCGTCAAGATCGGGATTTTCCGGCTGGCCGTAGTTGCCGTTCTGAGCTTTGAGCCTGGCGTAGGTGAGTCCAGCGCTGATCTGGAGCTCGAGCATGAGCGCGGCGAGCTCTTCGGCTGTGACGCTCCTTCCCCC
>CAYMXC010000494.1:0-672 GCA_964394135.1 uncultured Phycisphaerae bacterium | reverse complement strand
ACTGGTTTATAGTCTCATTTCCCGATCCGCTGTATGTGCCTTCTCCGGTGAAGTAATAATTGAAATCGATTTCGGCCCGCAGTGCGGGGAGGAGCATGCAGGATATCCCTGTTGCTATCATTCCTGCCAGATCTCTCCGTGTCCTGTCGCCGTCAATTAAAGGCAAAATGGCGGAGCTTCCAGCTATTGCGGGCTGCGACGAGCCGAGGCAGGTTCCGTTCCTGCTGTTAACATCTGTTATAAATTCACGCCGGGTGCGCGTTTCATATTTAATCGCGAAAAAAATGCACTGCGCAGGGGTGATATTGAGGCCGATGATTTCTCCTATGCCGTGCGCCTGCTGGGTGAAATCACTGGTATATGACGCCGCGCCAGTGACCTGCGATATCTGGGTCCACTGTGCGTTCATTCGGGTTTCTCTGTGTCCATAGATATGCCGAAATCCGATGGCAAGGGTAAAAACATCATTTATTGCGAACGCCCCGCCGATGGTTGTGCCTGAATAATACGACAGGACTGACATTTGCGAGGATACAGTGCCGGGCGCGATCTTGCCAGGAAATACAACTTCCTCTACAGCCACCTCGACGATCGAGCGAGCGACCTCATATCCGAATACTCCGATATTATCGTGCAGGCAACCCGCGTCGGAATGAGAGCAGATCTCGAGCC
>CAYMXC010000493.1:0-2236 GCA_964394135.1 uncultured Phycisphaerae bacterium | reverse complement strand
TTATCTGTTTTAGATTGAGAAAATGGATGAAAGTCGAAGGCATTTTCCTATTCACGCATAAACTGCAGAGTCTCTTCTCATATTAACTGAAACGTCGGGAAAAAACTTCACTGAACGAGTCGGAGTTAAAAAGCACTTGGACCCGGTTGGTATAACTCCGGGCGATCTTCGTGGAAATGAGCAAGATCAATCCCACACTTTGAAGATAGGATAGATTATTGTAAAAATGAACATAGGAAAAAGGCTCTTCACTTACGGATTGACTGAACTGCTTATATCGCGAATAGACCGACTTGACATATTTTTCGGGATCATCGAGGGCCGCCTTTAAAATCAGTAGATTCTTATCATTCAGGTCATTTAACAGATCAGTAACGATGTCGTGTTTGGCTTTCTGGAATATTTCGGCGATCGCCTGTGTGGGATTCAAGGCATGATAATACAGCGTTTTGATCGCAACCCGGACATCGGAGTTGGTCTCGCGTGTGGTCAGGGCGGCGATCTGGCTGATCGATGGAAGGTCCGTGTCGGCCAGACCATTCTCGGCTCGTTGGGTGAGAATCTGAATGATTTCCGCCGGCGTGTAGTTTTTGAAGAAGATGTTCTCCGGCTGAAGACTGCTCTTGATGCTTTCATCGAGTGTGCTTAAAAACTTGGGGTTGTTCGAAAGCAGGATGAGCATGTAGTTTTGTTCCGATCGGCTGGCGAGGTAGAGTATTTCTTTGTTGCGATCCTTGTCGGAGATCAAATCCACCTCATCGAGGACTAGGACCGTGGGATGGTGAAATGTTTCAGAAAATTTCTGCCAGAGTTCGTTCAGGGCATAGCCTCGCGGCCGGGTGTTTAAGAAATGGGCGAGGATTTTAAACGAGCTGTTGTGCAATCGGCAGTTGGCGTAGACGAACTGAATCTGCCTTGCGGTCAAGAGTTTGATCAGGTATTTGACGAGCAGAGTCTTGCCGCATCCCCGGCTGCCGGTGATCAGAAGATGATTGGCCAGGCCGGTTTGCTTGTACTTCAGAATCGCATCGATGATGGGCTTGGCTTCATCCCGCACCAGCGGTTTATCCGGGATGTAATTGAAATCGAAGACGCGAAAATCCCTGATTCGTTCACTGGCTTTATTGATTGCCTGCTCCCGATGATTGAGATAATCGAAAATGTCCATGTGCGTATAAACTCCACTGGACTTGTAAAGCGTGCAAGGTTTATAAAGCTATGCCCAACTGAATCTGATGAAATGCTTGGAGCTTTTGGTCCAGCTGACGCTGCAAGTCCGTATCCTGCGGATGCTGCTTTTTAAGTAGATTCAGAAGCGATAAAAAGTGCCAGATTTCCATCTCCATATCGAAGACGGTGTCATCCTGTGCGTGAAGAAACGGATTGAAAGATCGATTTTCTGATCGTTTGAGACGAATCCATTCGGCAAAGGCCTCGATCTTTTTGAGTGACTTTTCCAGCTCATTTAAATCGTTCTTCACATCGGCATTCATCGATTTAGAAGGAACTGTACCTATTTAAATTTTTGTGCCTGCGTATTATTTCCGGGACCGAGCACATCGGACAAGTACTGTTCGGCATCCTGGTAGCCGAGAGTAAAGTCCTGATAGAAAATCAGCGGGGCTCTTTTAAATTTTTTGTTCATGAATCGAACCAGATTGATCCCGATCCCCCGACAGCCGGAGGCCGACATGATGTCGTCGGGATCAAGCGTATGTCGTAACCCCAGAAGATGCCCCATCTCATGGACCGCAATTTGTCCCAAGGAAGTACCGTAGATATTAGATCCCAATATTCGGAAGGGTAAAAACGCTGCATTTCCCGAATCAACAACGGCTATATCGTTCCTGATACGGTTTTGCCCATCGATGATCTCTGCTTCACCAACATAAGGACTCTGAATAGGCGGGTCCGCGGCACCAATATAGAGGGTACTGACAAGTTCGGAGGAGGGAATGTTTTTATTCGTAAATACGGTTAAGTTATATCCCTGAAAACATTGCGTAAAGGATCGAACCGCTGCATTTTGAAGGATTGATTTGTTGAGTGGAAGAATGCGGTTTTTCGGAAAACTTCGGGAAGTCAAACTTTTCTCGAATCCCCCAAAATGGATCACCACACTCTGCCCGTAAAGATCCCTGTTAAGGGACAAAGTCCGAACAAGACGTATGATTGGTGTCCCGGCCCGGGGTTCAGGCTTGATATGAATAAGAAGATAAGCATTTTGGCTAGATCG
>CAYMXC010000492.1:0-2239 GCA_964394135.1 uncultured Phycisphaerae bacterium | reverse complement strand
TGGGGAGTATTTCGATCTGGCGGTGTTGCTGGCCAATTCATTCCGCGCGGGTCTGACGGGTTCACTGAGCAATATTCCACGACGGGGGGTCGACGATCGCGACGGGCGTGGCCTCATGCTTACGGACAAGCTGCTGCCGGACCGGTACAACGGCCGGTTTTTGCCTATTTCGGCGTTGAAGTATTATCTGAGCATTGCCGACTATCTGGGTTGTCCGACGGACGATTATCATCTGGAATTGCATACGGAGCCTCGATTCGAAAAGGAAGCAGATGAGCTTCTGTCGCGTCACGGCATCAAGGCCACGGATCATTACGCGATTATCAATCCGGGAGCGTCTTACGGGTCGAGCAAATGCTGGCCGGCGGAATATTTTGCCGAAGTCGGCGATTGTCTGGCTGGAAAATATGGTTTAAAGGTTATTGTGTCGTGCGGTCCGCGTGAAATACCGATCGCCCAGGCGGTCGTGCGTCAGATGAGTCATCCTGGCGTTGCGATGATCGATCCGGTGGTTGGGCTGGGGGTTCTTAAGGCTCTGGTTCGCCGCAGCAAGCTGCTGGTTACCAACGATACCGGGCCGAGGCATTTTGCAGCGGCGTTCAACGTGCCTGTCGTGACGCTGTTCGGGTCTACCGATCCACGGTGGTCGGAAACACTTTATGTGCGCGAGCGGCAGATTCGAGTCGAGGTCGATTGCGGTCCGTGCATGAAAAAGACATGTCCGGAAAAGCATCATAAGTGCATGAACGATATCAAGCCTGAACGTGTTCGGCAACAGATCGAAGAACTGCTGTCGGAGCGATCGGCGCCGACGGGCGTTTCTGCATAGGGAAGTTTGCATGTCCAATCGAGAAGTGCTGAAAAAAATGGTAAGGCGTTTCGGCGCGATGCGGATCGGAGTTCTGGGTGACCTTGTCGCGGACACCTATCTGACCGGGACGACGGAGCGTGTCAGTCGTGAGGCTCCTGTGCTTATCGTTCGAGCGAACAGCGAAGAACTTGTTCCGGGCGGAGCGGCCAACGTGGCGTGCAACCTTGCCAGTTTAGGAGCCAAGGTTAGCCTGTTCGGCGTAGTCGGACAAGATGCAGCGGCTGGTGAATTGAAAAAGAACCTGAGCGGACGGGGAATTGACATAAAGGGTGTGGTCTGCGACCGCAGTTACGGGACGGTGAAAAAAACTCGTATTTTAGCTGGAGCCAAGCACACGCTGGCGCAGCAGGTTCTTCGGATCGATCAGGAACCGGAGGTGAGTCCATCGAAACGAACGCTGAGTCAAATTCAGGAAGCGGTGATCAAAGTTGATCGGAAAATCGATGGGTGGATCATCAGCGATTACGGCTATCACCTTTTTGGCGATGAGATGATAGCGCAGATGCGATCGATAGCGGCGAAAAAGCCTGTTCTGGCGGATTCGCGATTTCAGATTACCCGTTTTGCGGGGTTGACCGCCATCAAACCGAACGAGCAGGAGGCCCTTGAGGCAGCGGAGGTCAAAAATAACGGCCGGGCTGGCGTATTGTCGGCAGCGGAAAAACTCAAACAGCAAGTCGGCTCAAAAGTGGTTATCATTACGCTGGGCAATCAGGGGATACTGGTGTACCAGAGCCGCGATGAATATCGATTTGTTCCGGCGGTCGGGACGGACAAGATTCTAGATTTGACAGGCGCGGGCGACACGGCGGGGGCGGCGCTGATTCTGGCGATGGCAGCGGGGGCTGATTTTTATCAAGCGGCCATGATCGCGAATTGCGCCGGTTCGATTGTGGTGATGAAATACGGCTGTGCGTGCTGTTATCCTGCGGAATTACTGAAAGTCATCCATGAGCAGATCAAACAGTAAGTTTAAAATTATTTTGGATCATTCGCAACTTTTAGATCGAGTGAACGAATTGCGATCGTCGGGCAAGAAGATTGTATTTGCCAACGGCTGTTTTGACCTTCTGCACGTCGGCCATATTCGATATCTCCAGGGCGCGGCGGCGGAAGGCGACATATTGCTGGTGGCATTGAATTCAGATCGGGCGATCCGGCAGTTGAAGGGAAAGGATCGTCCTGTCATGAAGCTCGAGGAGCGCATGGAGATTGTATCAGCGTTCGAATGCGTCGATCTGGTGACCAGTTTCGATGCGCTGAAGTGCGAGGAGCTTTTACTGCTATTGAAGCCGGACGTACACGCGAAGGGCACTGATTATTCTTACGACAATGTGCCGGAGCGGGAAACGGTGCTGGGCTACGGGG
>CAYMXC010000491.1:0-2245 GCA_964394135.1 uncultured Phycisphaerae bacterium | reverse complement strand
GCAATACTCGTCTCCGCCATCGACCACGACAACAACAAAATCCGCTTGTGTTGCTCCCGTAGCAAAAACTTCATAATTATCTATAGGACTCATCGGTGAGGCCCCCCATCCCACATGATTTTCCTCTACATTCCCAAATTCATTTTCAGCTAAACCGATCATGGCGACCTGAACACCTTTACAGGTGAAAAACAGAGGTGATGAAGCGATAGTCATATCGGCCCCTACGCCAAACCATTTGAAGCCATCATTGTCCAGTGTTTTAATTGTCTCCACCACTCCCTCTGAACCATAATCTCGAATATGATTATTCGCCAGGCATGCAATAGAAAACCCCACTTGCCGCAAAATCGGAGAAAGTTTAGGATCTACCTTGAGATTAGGACCACATTTGACGATTGGCTTTCTCGACCGTGTTAATGGAGCTTCGAGATTCAAGATGGAAAGATCGGCTTCCTGAAACAATTTCAGGGTATCACCGAAAACTTGCTGAATCTTCCCTTGTTTCAAAAGTGTAGCCACCTTATACGCAGGGCAGACATCGCCGGTGACTAAGACGGAAACTTCCTGCTGTTTATTACGTCGAATCATCGAACTTTCCCCGAAAAAGGAATTGCGTTATTATCGCATGAAATTCTAATTCGTTTTTTGCTCATTTTGGTTTTTGGATAATGAGAACACTCGAACACCTACCGGGTCTAATTCAATTTCAATTCGTTGGTTGACGACTTTTTTATCCAATAAAACCTTGTGCATCTCATCCTTTTCATCGGGCGGAAGCAATTCGATACAATTTCCAGTTTTATATGTATTTTCAGGGACATCTACCCAAACAATCTGTCTGACTTTCGATGGATTGACAATCAGAAGAACCCAATCTTGATCATGTTTCAACCACAAACCTCTAACATCATTATCTGTTGGCGAAATTTTCGCTCGAATCCGATTATCCGACAGTAACACAGGTGACAATGCTCTAAGTTCACGGGTGGTCTTGCTTAGTCCGTCCCACATCTCCCGATTGGTCTCCTCAAATAATCGAGGAAATTCATAGTAAGTAATTCCACGTACCTTTTCAACCAATGCCTGAAAGGTCATGTTTCGAATTTCCTGATATGTCGGATACAATCGTTCGAACAATTCGGGCTTCAAACCTCCCAACATATGAGGATAGTACGTCTTATTATAAGCTTGCAAAACAGCCCAAACCGGCTTGGTACTTCCGACAAGCGCATCGATATCACAAAAGTATTGTCCAACAGTAGAATACGTTTCGGTAACAAGTTCGGGAACCGGATAAATATCAGGCATGGCAATATCATATCCGCTACTATGCCGTTTTACACTATAACGGCTGTCAAAGGCTGCTGAAATTGGATGAAAAGGGTCCAAACGTCGAAGTACTCGATAATATTCTTCCAGTTTTTCAGGCAAGGTTATACGTGGCCAGGGTTCATCGGCAGAATACCAACTCAATAAAGCCGGATGATTGCGATTATTCAACACCTGCGGAGCAATATGATCTAAAGCTTCAGGGACCATGCAGTGGGGACTGGGCGTACCTCCCTGGGGATAGGTCAAGGAATAACATTTGAGCGAAGCAATAACCATAAGATTGCATCGCTGTGCTCTATCCAGAAAAAGCTTTTGCTCTTCTGGCGTCCAATACATAAAACGATAGGTCTGCAACGTATTAAATCCTGCTTGGGACAATTTCATCATGTCTTCTTCTGAAACCATGGGATGTGAATATATTCCGATGGGAAACATCAGTTTTTCCGGTTTTCTCAGTTCCTTCACAATCACACGGTGTTCTTTATCGATTCGTGTATAGTTTGCCTGCGACTCGTGTACGATCATCAAATCTGTACTAACGGTGCGTATCTGACCGTTTTGGCTAAAGGAGGCTTCGATCGCATATGGACCTGAGGGCCATTTATCGGTCGACCAATCCATAACGACACCCGATGAAGAAGAAACCTTTATATCTTTTTCCGCCAATATCCTACCCGAACAATAACGAGCTTTAAGTTTAATTTTATAGTTGTTGCCGGTCAAAATATTCGGCGGAATCAAAACTTGTATTTTAATGTCAGGTTTCGATGCGGAGCGAAAGAGAGTACCGGGACAAGGATCAAGGAGGGATATCGTTGGGTCCATACCGGCATTAACTTTCAGAAATGGGCTTATATAAAGTTTCCCTTTTTCATCTGCCAAAGAAACTTGAAGATAACTTTGACCCAAA
>CAYMXC010000490.1:0-2256 GCA_964394135.1 uncultured Phycisphaerae bacterium | reverse complement strand
TCGACCATTCAATGATGTCAACGACGTTTCAAACATATAAGCATAAGACCTGCAAAAAAAGAAAACCACAGAAATTACAGAGAATGCAGGGACAAAAGAAAGGCGAATCCGTTCTTATCTCTGCAATCCCCGCGACCTCTGCGGTTAAAGAGCAAAAATATCTTTTTATTTCAATTTATCCGGTGTGGGGACGTCGCTGTTTTCGTAATCGATGCCGACCTTACCTTCAAGTATCTCCTGAACTATCATCTCCAGATCGGTCATTCCTTCGGTCTTTTTGACCAGGGGCCGCGAACCCTGAATCAATTCCGCATACCGCTTCTGAATCAACGCGGTCAATTTAAAGCGTCCACCCACCTTGTCGATAATGGTATCGTCTTTGAGTATTTCGATCATTATTCACAACTCTCCTGTTTACAAATACTTACCAGCTCGTCAACCGCCCGGTTCAAATCGTCGTTGACCACCCAGTACCGGTAAATACCGGACTGGCGGGCCAGGGTCGTCTCCGCCTTGGCATTGGCCAATCGCCGTTGAATCGTCGCCTCATCATCCCGGGCTCTGCTGCGAATCCTGCGGGTAAGCTCCTCGTCACCGGGTGGAAGCAAAAATATAATTATAGCATCTGGAATCTTTTTTGCCACCTCTTTTGCGCCCCGGGTCTCAATTCCCAGGATCACATCGACACCGGATTCCAGCGCTTCATCCACCGGCCGACGGGGAGTACCGTAATAATTACCCAAATATTCGGCGTATTCCAGCAGCTTGTCTTCCCGGATTAGCCGCTCGAACTCCTCGCGGGACAGAAAATAATAGTCCACGCCATTTTTTTCCTGATTGCTCGGAGGCCGAGTGGTGGCGGAAATACTTACCTTCGCACCTATCCGCCGGGCGAGCAGGCGAATAACCGTGCTCTTACCCACACCGGACGGGCCGCTGATAATAATGAGCCTGCCCTTCATTTATTCGTTCATTCCTGACGAGGCATTAGGGTTTTTTAGGACCTTTAGGACCTTTTGGACCCTGCGGGCCTCTTTGCATGGGCATCATAGGCGGTTCCGGCGTTACTCCGGACTTCTTCTGTACCTCGTCCATAATGGTCCGGTAAAGATCCATCTGTTTCTGGCGAAGAACCTGATTGTTGATTCGTTCTTTAACCTGATCAAAAGGAATCAGATCGCCCAGCTTGCGTTCGGTAACCTTAAAGAGGATCCAGCCCTTGTTACCCATCAACTGCCGGGGGCCGATGACCTCGTTCAACTGAACCACCGTCATTGTGCTGGCTATCGGTTGGCCAAGGCTACCGGCCAGTTGTTCAGTAGCAACTCCCTTGATATCCGGCGTTGACATTCCCGTAATCTTATTCGTCTGGGCGGCGTTGGCTTCAACGAGCTTGTTGAAATCTGCCCCTTCGGTCAGCTGCTTTTTGATATTTTTGATTTCATCTTCCTTTGCCGTTGCAATCAGACGGGCGGTGATGAACTGACCCTTGTGGAATTCAGGCTCGTTCTTATGCTCGTCGTAATATTTCTTCACGTCGGCATCGGAAACCTTGATTGACATCATCCGATAGCGAACATAAAGATCGCCTTTCATCTTGTCGAGCAACATCTGGAACGGCACCATGGTCACGGGGGCTTTTTCCATACCTGATTCCTGGGCCATGAGACCTTGGGCGGTAAATCGCTTCCAGGAATTGATGATTTCCTTATCCGGTACGGTGGTTGCCCCGAAAAATTTCTTAATATCCTGTAAATCGCCATAAGTCAGCTTCCTGTCGCCAATTGTGGCAACTACGGTAGACGGAGCGGTGGTGGTTGCCGGAGCCGTTGTTACAGCGGCCTTTTCTTTTTCAGCGGTGGCCTGTGCACAGGCAATCCCAGCGATCCACATAACAGATACAGCGGCGATGGTCAATGAAACAAAAATCGACTTTTGTTTTGTCATGGTTTAAACTCCTATAATGAATAAAGGATTACTAATATAATGCCGTATTTACAAAAAAAAAATAAAAAATTAAATTTTGCCCCCTCTGATTATTCTCAATTTTAATCGTAAATGGGGCTTTCGCCAAGAATAAATAAATATACCGGATCGTACCGCCGGGCAGAGCTACAAAGCGCGATTGTGCTCAATCCATTGCCGATCGGATCAGACCCGGATTTTCACAACCACTTTTTTAACTGGTCCGGATCGCCCGCCGATCGCCATGCAGGGCATATGTGCATCCTGTGGGCTGAAAATGAAAAATTTGCC
>CAYMXC010000489.1:0-2262 GCA_964394135.1 uncultured Phycisphaerae bacterium | reverse complement strand
CGGCTGGCCTTGAGCGTCCGTCAGGGACAAAAACTCAAAGAGAAATTGGCCGGTGACGATTGGATTGTTGAAACGACGGAGATCACGCCGCAGGGAAAACGCCGAAAGGTGGAATTGACGAAAAAGGGAGCCGATCGAGTATCGGCTATCTGACGCCTGAAAATTCCAGTGCACGTTTAAAGGGCTTAAGCATGATAACTTCGCGGAACGCATTCATTTCTCATTACGTATTCAAGTGATTGCAGGAATAAACCCAGCCTGTTCAATATCCCATTTGCAAACAAAAGCAGTTTACTGATATCTGTGAACCACACAGTACCTCGCCAACCTTCTGTATAAATCATATATACATATATGGATAATGGGAAAGTGAGTATTTTCGTTTTTGACATTCTTTTTGTGAAATTTGCTAATGCGAACCTATCAAGAACTGTTCGGGGGCAATTGTTTGATCGCAACGTCCATGGATACTCTTCGGTGTACCGAATAACTTCCGGAAAAGAAAAAGCCAAGTGATTCGGAATGAAACGGGAGCGAATTCTTTTACAAATCCGCTCCCTTGTAAGAAAGTTAATACGAACTTGGTCCGTCAGCTTCCTTAAATTGATAGCTCGCTGGCGAGCAGGTTTAAGGTCAGGTCCGAATCGATCGGCAGGTCCCGAAGCAATTTGGTAAACTGGGCGACCATGAGGCCAGCCGCGATGTTAGCACAGTAGATCGTCGTCTTGGCGGTGCAACTACCCGCGTAGGCTTCGCCGGCGGAAAAGAGTGTGGTCGGGTAGTGTTTGCGAGATTCTGCATCGCAGGCGGTCAGGACCCGCAGGACCTCGGCGGTCATGCGGCCATCGATAAAGATCTCTGCCTTGTCCTGGACCGCATCCCAGAGGAGTTTTCGGGTTTCAATTTTATCGACACAGGCAAAGACCGCATTGCCCACCTTGAGACTCCGCTTGAAGCGATCGATCACCCGGCAGATGCTCAACGTGCCGTTGATCTTCCAGCATTGATTCGCGGTGGCCTGGACCTTGAACTGATTCAAGTCTTCTTCCAGATAGCCCTGGCTCGCGAGGTTGCTTTCTTCCACTGTATCGAAATCCACCAGTTGGAGACACGGGATACCCATGGCCGCGAGTTGCAGGGCCACTTGCCTGCCGATCGCACCGACACCCACAATCGTGGGTTTACAGCGGGCGAGTTTCTCCGGAGGGACGAGGTCCTTTTGCCGGCTGAATCGTTCATCATTGTGTGTTGCCTTCATAGAAAAAGTCCTTTCGCTTAAAATCTAAAAAATGGGTTAATAGTTCCACCACCAGGGAACGTCGGTCTCACTGAACCCCGGGTCACCTTCGAAATCTTCAATCTCTCCTTCCGGCCAATCCGATCCAAAACAGGTCGGTTGAGAAGAAGGCTCTTTGATAATGAACCACTCGGTAGAACGAACATTGGCCTTGTATTCCTCGAGCCATGCTTGCGGCTCGGCGGCGGGAAAGGGTTGGGAGTAATCGATTGCCACCGGTAGTAACGCCTGTCCGCCGGGACCGGCATTGAATCGGATGCGTGCATAGGTCGCTCCGTCCCGGGCGACGATCACCATCAGGCTCCAGTCGCATTTACCGAAGACCCGCTGGAAGGTCTCTTCATCCGTACCGCTGGGATTGGGATAGCTTCCCGGATGGGTATGAATCCACGTCCTTGCGAACTGTTCGGGCTTTCGCCCCAGATCGACCTGAGTCTCGAAAAAGTCGGCAACCGCGGTATCGTCAAAGGCCACACTGACCGAGGTCACCTCCTGTCGAACCGTGACGAAGTCCTCAATATAGAGAAGATCGTCCGGAGAGGCGATGCCGAAACCACCGATCTCCGTCTGGCCGGCATCGCGGAAAAAGAGGAGCTTTGCCCAGGCCGTCGGACTAAAGCGCAGGGTGGGTGTTTTTCTTGCGGATCGTTCTTCGCGTCTAAGGTTGGGACGGAACAGTCGCAGGTTCGCGTTGGTCGCAGGGATTGGTTCCGGTGTTTTCTCCAGCTTCGGGGACTTCGATTCGGGTTTCGGACTCTGAGTTTTCGTTTCCATGGGATTCGTCATTTGAAGATTCCTCACTTTCGTTTTGACAATCGGGACAAATCGATTCTTTTTCGCTCATACAGGACACACAGACACTTCGGCCACATTCCTTACAGGTCACGAGGCACCGATTGCAGACCCGGTTGCCGCAAACGGCACACTTTTCCAGACAGGCAATGCAGGTGGTGGTATCGCAGCAA
>CAYMXC010000488.1:2016-2269 GCA_964394135.1 uncultured Phycisphaerae bacterium | reverse complement strand
CCAAGGACCTCGTATTTCACGTTGTTCTCATCCAGGCAGGCCTTGAACCCGTCCATACGAAGCGTGAATGTTTCCGTGCCGGCCTGGCCTTCGATCATCGCGATCTTGTAAGTCTTGGTGCTGTCCGTCAGATACTTGAGCGCAAGCTTGCCGCACTCATATCCGCCTTCATACTGGGGCGTGCCGGCGATGAACGACAGACCCGGGTAGAAGATATCGATTCCGTTGATGGCCGCCATGTAGATGCCCTGTT
>CAYMXC010000488.1:0-2006 GCA_964394135.1 uncultured Phycisphaerae bacterium | reverse complement strand
ATCGGGTCGTTGAGTGTGGAGTTTAGCGGTACAACGCCAATTGCATCGACGCCGGAATTCGACAGCGTCTCGATCATATCCGCCTGTGCAACCGCGTCTGCGGTCGGAGGGGCTACCCATTCGAACTGAATTCCAAGCTCGGCGGCTTTGTCGTTGGCGCCCGCTTCCAAATCAAGGAATACCGGATTCCCTTGGTTCTGGCTTACGATCGCAATCTTGATGTCCTTTGCTTCCTTCACGGTCGCGGTGGCTTCGGGCGCTGCCGTTGCAGCGGCTTGTTCGGTAGCTGCAGCTTCTGTTGTTGCCGCTGGCGCGGGTGTTGCGCAAGCAGCCATTGAAACAACAAATAGGAATGCGAGAGCTAGTGCGAGTGCTTTTTTCATTGCCGTTCCTCCTCGTTTTTTATACATATCCACAAAACTGTGGTTTATGTCGTACGGAATATCTCCTTAGAGGCTTACTTGTTCACTGATGCAGCCGAAATAGCAGCTTATACCGCTTTTGCCTTTTCCAAAGAAACCTTTGTGTTCATTTTTCGGAACTGGTCAATACTGACTGCGAGAATGATAACCATTCCGATGATCAACTGCTGCCAATACGGATCGACTTGCAGCAGCACAAGCGCATTCTTGATAATCCCCATGATCGCCGCGCCGATAATCGTTCCAATCACGGAACCCTCGCCGCCGCTCATGCTTGTTCCGCCGATGATAACCGCGGCGATTCCGTCAAGTTCGTAGGAAATTCCGACGGAGCTTTGCGCAGAACCCATTCTGGATGTCAGTATTACGCCGGCAAATCCGGATAAGGTAGCCGAAAGAGTGTAGACCAGCATCTTAATTCGATTCGTATTGATGCCGGAAAACCGCGTTGCCTCTTCGTTGCCGCCAAGCGCGAATATTCTTCTGCCGGTTACCGTCTTATTCAGAAATACTGACGCGCCGACACCGACAATCACCATCAGGATCACCGGGAACGGAAACGAACCGACAACCCCCTGCCCGATGTAGAGAAACTCTTCCGGCAGTCTCAGAATTGGATATCCTTTCGTTATGATGTAGCATACGCTTCTGGCAATGCTCATAATGCCGAGCGTTGCGATAAATGGCGGAAGCTTGATTCGAGTAATCAGCACGCCGTTAATGATACCGAAGGCCGTGCAGGCCAGAATCGCCGCTATTACCGCGAGCCAGACAGGCATCTGAATATTCACGATGAGAAATGCCGCCAGCAACCCGCCCAGGCCAACCATAGAGCCAATCGAGAGATCGATCCCGCCCGTCAGAATAACAAACAGCTCGCCGAGCGCCATAATCGCGATATAGGAAAACGCTCTGGTTACGGATTGTAAATTGTTGATGGTGATAAACGTCGGGTTCACGATGCTAAGTGCCAGGCACAGTACGATCATCACGACGAAAATACTAAAAGGAATCGATGAAGTGAGCTTTTTTACGATGGATCGAACCGAGATACGATTAGTTTTCATTTGTCCTCCCAGGCTTCGAAAAAGCCATATGCATAATTTTTTCCTGTGTCGCCTCATCCCCCTTGATCTCGCCTTTTACCGCACCCTCATGCATTACGATAATCCGGTCCGATAACCCCAGAACCTCGGTCAGTTCGGACGAGATTAATATCAGCGCCACGCCTTGTTCCGCCAGTTGGTTAATCAGATCGTAAATCTCCTTTTTTGCGCCGATATCAATGCCGCGGGTCGGTTCGTCGAGAATCAGTATTTTCGGGCTTGTACACATCCACTTAGCGATGACAACTTTCTGTTGATTTCCGCCGGAAAGATTTCTGGCAAGCTGCATCTCACTCGGTGTGCGAATATCCAACGATTTGATATAAGCCTGAGCAAGTTTCTTTTCTTCTTTTTGCTGAATAAACAGCCCCTTCTTCAACGATTTCAAGTAGGCAAGAGTCGTGTTCTGCACAATGTTCATGCCCAGAATCAGCCCCAGCTATTTTCGATCTTCCCGCAAAAATCCGATCCGGTGTTT
>CAYMXC010000487.1:0-2271 GCA_964394135.1 uncultured Phycisphaerae bacterium | reverse complement strand
AAACAGCGCGATGTGACCCTGATTTTTGAATTGCAGCAGTGTAATACCCCCCACAGCTTCGCCATATATGTAATGCAGTTTTTCCGCTTCGGGAACATTCATATCAAACTCTCCCACCAGATGTCCTACCTGCCCCTGCTGACCACTGTTTCGGGGCATCCGAATCCCCACCGTTGCGAAAATCTGTTGGATAAATCGCGAACAATCCCGCTCCCCGTATATATCCCCCCATCCATAGGGGCTGTTGAGCTGTTCGAACGCCTCAGAAATTGTCTGTCGCGGCGTATAGGGCAGATATCCTTTATGAATATCGCGCTTACGTACAAAAACGCTTTTCAGGCAAAACTCCCCTTTCGCTGCCTTGAACGGCACAAGAACCTCGATCGATTCGGCCTCCTTCTTTTTCCCGATCGGCAGCCGAACTCCCATAGGAACATAATCGTAATATTTCGTCAACGATGGATCAGCATACATATCCGCCTTGCATACAATGACAACGGCAAAGGGAGTCTGACTGCAATAATCCTTCATTGCCTTGCGAGAACAGACAACTACCTTCTCCGTTTCCACCCACCCCGAGCTCAATGGACTTTCCACGTAATACCATTGCCCGTCTGCGCTGGTGTGCAGAATGGCTAGCGGCGTCGCTACGTCCAAGCCGCTGTTCTGAACCTCGTCAAAATCGACATCGCCCGGAATCTTGTACAATGGCCCCCAGATCGGCAAAAGCCGCTGGTCGGCCGGATAAATGGTAAACCCGAATTTCACCACCACCTTTTCTCCGATCGTCACGAGATTCATCTGTGATCGAACCGCCCGGTAAAATCCGCTTCTCGCCAAACAGCCGTTGTTCAGATACAATCGATTTTGCTGGAATTCCTTTAATGCTTGTTCCAGCGATGCCTCCAATTCCTTACCGGCGATCTCGGCGGGAAATTGCGAAATGTCTTTTGTCAATTTCAACTCGTTCTGAATATGCAAATTCAGCTTCTCGATCTCCTTGGGCGTCAGAACCACATCGTCAGGATGTGGATGCCGGCCGATCCAGAAACCAGGCGTTTTCATCGCCGCATGCACATGTGGCAACTCCGTCGGCGCCGAATAATACATCTTCTCACGACCCGCACATCCGGGGACGATCAGAATAAAACAAAACAAAACAATTCGCTTGGTTATCATAATCATTTCACTGGCTCACAAAACGACATAACTGACTACAAACGATGCCGAGATAGGTTCCGATGATATTGCCGACGACGGCCAGAAGAAGCCCTACAGGCGCCAGCGCTGGCTGATACACCGCCGCAACCACAGGTGCCGATGCGGGACCTCCGATATTGGCCTGACTGGCTGTAACGATAAGAAACAATGGAGCCTTGGTCAGCCGAGAAACTACCAGTAAAATCATTGCGTGAAAGGCAACCCACACAAATCCCGCAACGATCAGTAGCGGTGCCGATGAAATTGCGGAAAGGCTCGCCTTGGCACCGATCGACGCCAAAACAAAATACAGCAGCCCGTAACCGATCTTCGATGCTCCGTATATCTCCAGCTTCTTCATCGGCGTAAACGACATCGCAATCCCAAGCGTGGAAACAAAAATAATCGTCCAAGTATAGGAAGATATCAAATTTTTGATCTCAGGCATCTGTTTGCCAAGTCGAATGGATATCAAAGCGCCAAGAAAACCGAGCGAAAAAATCAGTACCGCATACTTGAGTGTCAAATGCTCAGTACGGACCTTTTCAAATCTCGACATTTTTTTGTTCAATTCTTCCATTACCGTCGTATTCGAATGATTCCAGCGATCGTATAGGCCTTGAAATCTGGCCAGGGCAATCAGCAAACCCATCCAGGAATACGCAACAACGGTATCCACAACGATCATCGGAGAAAATATTGTCTGCGGCGTACCGATACCCTCCTTCACGGCAATCATGTTGGCACTTCCACCGATCCACGAACCCGATAATGCGCCGAATCCGGACCATATCCCAACCGGAAGCCACGATTTGAACATCATCAGCACGAGCGGACCACCCAAAACAATGCCCAAACTCCCCGCCAGCATCATTACAAGTGCAATTCGACCAAGCCTCAATATCGCCTTCAAATCGATCGAGATCAAAAGTAACATCAGACTGACCGGCAGCAGATTCGACGAAATGAACTGGTATGTTGTGCTTTCCTGCGGAATCAATCCCATTCCGGAAACGACCATTGGCAAAAAATAAATCCAGAACATCGGCGGAAGAAAATTAAAAAATCGCT
>CAYMXC010000486.1:0-2288 GCA_964394135.1 uncultured Phycisphaerae bacterium | reverse complement strand
TACTCATCGAAAGCATCGAGGGCATAAGTCCCTGGCCGATAGTCAAACCCCCATTCGCCGCCGTCAATGGACTTTTCTCCATGCCAACCATCGTCAACAACGTCGAAACGCTCGCCTGCGTAAGTCATATCGTCAACCGCGGCCCAGACTGGTTCAAATCCATCGGTACTACCAAAAGCACAGGACCAAAAATGTTCGGAATCTCAGGCCACGTCGATAAACCAGGCTGTGTCGAACTGCCACTCGGAACCAACTTGAAAGATCTGATCTACATCTTCGGCGGAGGCATTCGAAGCGGTAAAAAAATCAAAGCCGTCATTCCAGGAGGATTATCCACCGGAGTGCTTACCGCAGAGCAAATCGACGTACCAATGGCGTATGAAAATTTCAGCCGGGAAATCAACGGCTGCCTCGGCATGGGCACGGGCTGCATCGTCGTCATGGACGAAGACACCGATATGCTCCACGTGCTCCACAATACAGCCCGTTTTTTCGCAACGGAATCCTGCGGCCAGTGCACGCAGTGCCGCGAGGGAACGGCCTGGGCATACAAAATCACCACCCGTATGTTGCGCGGCTACGGACGCAAAGACGACCTGGACATAATCGAGGACATCACGGAGCATCTCGGCATGATGACCGGCCACAGCATTTGCGGCCTGGCAGACGGAGCAGCCTATGGCATGCGAACGGTAATTCAAAAATTCCGTGACGAATTGCTGCAGCGCATCGAACAGCGACGAACGCATCCGCAATCGATGCTTCGGCCAGATCCGTGGCACGAAATCAAATTAAAGGCAACCCATGTCAGAGTCTAAAGAAGAAAAATTCGTCAAACTGCAAATCGATGGCGTAGAGGTTCACGCCAGATCAACTGATAATATCCTGCGCGCCGCACTAGACAACGACATCGAAATCCCCTACTACTGCTGGCATCCGGCCCTCTCCGTGCCAGCGAGCTGCCGACTCTGCCTCGTCGAAATCGACGAGTGGAACCCAAAATCAGGCCTGTACCAGCGAAATCCTAAACTGATCCCCTCCTGCCAATATCAGGTACGCCAGAACCTGCGCGTTTGGACAAAAACAGAAAAAGTCCTGGCCAATCGCCGCGCCGTAATGGAATTTTACCTCCTGAACCATCCGCTGGACTGCCCCATCTGCGACAAGGCCGGCGAATGTTTCCTCCAGGACTACAGCTATCGCCACGGCAACGCACAGTCAAGAATGATCGAACCCAAAACAATCCAGCCGAAAAAAGATCTCAGCGAACACGTTTTGATCTACTCCGACCGGTGCATCCTCTGCGGCCGATGCGTCCGCTTCTGCCGCGAAATTTCCGGCAAAGGCGAATTGGCGATCGTCAATCGCGGCGACCGCTGCGAAATCGACCAGTTTTCCGGCCGAACGATGCACGAAATGTCCGGCAACGTTTGCGATATCTGCCCCGTCGGAAGTCTGACCGATAAGGAATTTCTATTCCGCGAACGAGTCTGGTACCTTACGTCGCATCCGTCGGTATGCGCCGGCTGCGCTACAGGCTGCACCATCTGGGCCGACCATCGTGACGAACGACTCGCCCGATTTCGGCCGCGTTTCAATCCGAAAGTCAACGACTTCTGGATGTGCGACCTGGGCCGATACCTCTGGAAAAACACCTATCGCCCCGACCGACTCATGCGCTATCATGCCGGCAAAAAATTCTACCGCGCGGATCAGGTGGCTGACTTAGTCGACCATACTCTGCGAAACTTCAAAAATCAACACGGCGAAGGAAAACTGGCTGCGGTCCTCTCGCCAATGCTGGACAACGAGCTGATTTACATGATATGCAAGGTCGTCCGTCAGATCGACCCCAATGCCTTCCTTATCCCAGGCCCGCAGGTTGTTGACGCCCCCGATAAAAAATTCAAAAGCGGCTTTACCATAAGCAGCGACCGAACGCCCAACATCGCCGGCGTCAAAAAAATTCTCGCACGGTTCGGCGGCAACCAGGCAGACCTCTCGCAAATCGCCTTTGACAAATTACGCGGACTCTGGATCACCGGAGGCTATTTCGCCACCCCGCTCGATCAACTCATCCCTCTGCCCGTCAAGCCGGATATGCTCATCGTTCAGGATTCCTTCGTCAGCCGGCTCAGCGAAATGGCAGATGTGATTTTACCCATGGCAATCTGGCTCGAACGCGAAGGCTCATTCACCAACCGGCAGGAAATGATCCAGCTCTTCCAGCGGGTGGTCATTCCACCGATGGGAATGGTTCAGGATGGACATTGGCTTGCCCGTATGGC
>CAYMXC010000485.1:0-2292 GCA_964394135.1 uncultured Phycisphaerae bacterium | reverse complement strand
CCTTCAACGATTGGACTGGTCACGTGTGTGACTTCGCCATAGAAACCCAGACACCCGATCACGGAGATGTCATCCGGGACCTTTAAACCCGCCTGGGCAAGCGCCAGAATCACGCCTGGATAAAACAAATCGTTCCGCATTAAAACGGCAGTAATCGATGGTCGTTTGGCCAATAATTCCTCCATCATCTGGCGCCCCGCAGCCGCCATGTCCGTCTCGTTTTCAGTACTGACGACCTCTGCCGCAGCTCCGGCTTTTTCAATCGCAGCCAGTGCACCGCGAACCCGAGGTGAAAGTCCGTAATAAGACTTTGTGGTTCCGCCGACAATACCGATGTCTCGATGTCCCAGCGACAAAAGATATTCTGCTGCCGTTTGCCCTACTCCAATATCATTCCAGCTTACTTCCAGCCCCCACTGCCGCGGGTGGTCTTTACGTTCGTACTGGGCGGTATACTGAGGACCGATCATAACAATTTTGGATCGCAACGACTCCGGAATGTTCAAGTGCGATTCGCGAAAGGTATAAAGCCCTAACGAAATGAGCAGATCGACTTCCTTTCGACGCAGTAACGCCAGCCAATCCGGCCGATTCTGTGTAGTGGACAATTGCACGCCATAGCCCGCCGGAGCACACAAATGCTCCACCCGGCCAATGGCTTTATAAAGATGAGAATCGCTGAGATTTTGACACATAATTCCGATCATACGGCTGGTACCCCTGGCCAGTGCCGTCGCGGCAGCATTAGGCACATAACCCAGCTCTTCCGCAATGGCTAAAATACGCGCACGAGTCTCTTCGCTGACAGAAACCGTTCCTTTACTGCGATTGACAACTGCAGAGACAGCCTGATAACTGACGCCCGCTTTTTCGGCAATATCCAATAATCGTACTGTCATATAGACCTCGCTAGAATTGATCGCTCAATTTCATTATAATTGATCGCTCAATTATTTCAAGAGAAAAATTATTTTTAAAAAAAAGTGTATGCCCGCCGGGATAAACCGCTTGCAGCCCCAAATACAACCCATTCATATCCGTCTATTTTACAACGTCTTGCAAAACTATACCCTGCCGCAATTGCCGTATCTCGATAAAACCTAAGCGACTTTGCACCACCAAATCGGCGTGCGCCAGTAATGTCCCATCAGAATGCTTGTTGGGTATTCATTTTTACTATCACCGAATCACCCGGAGCCTTCCAGCGTCAGGATTTGGCACTTTTCTTCATCTACCTGTATATATTCAATATAGATAGATTTTGGCTATTTCCATCATCTTCAGAAAATCACCGGAAATTACTTGACAAAAGCCATCGAATCTGTATATATGTAGAAATATTGTTTTATGAAAACCTCTTTTGATAGATAAAATACTGGTGTAGTTTATACCGCCGATTTAAGGACACATTCTAGTGTCACTCATTTAATAAAAGAATTAACAATGAATATTACCATTGAAACCCTTTTGTATTTTTCTGAGGTTGACGGTGCAGGGCCCATGGCGATGGATGTGGCGAGACCCGCAAATGGGAAAAATCTCCCTCTTGTCGCAGTGATGGCCGGCTTTCATGGTTCGCGTGCGAATGTTCGTACAACCGTCGAACGATTGGCACAAAAGGGCCTCTGTGCAGTGGGAATCGATATGCGTGGACGAAGCGACGCGCCGGGCCAAAAGGACGCAGGTGGGGCTGAAATTCATGATATTGTCGATGCTCTTAAT
Source organism: uncultured Phycisphaerae bacterium (assembly GCA_964394135.1). Taxonomy (GTDB): domain Bacteria; phylum Planctomycetota; class Phycisphaerae; order JAAYCJ01; family JAAYCJ01; genus CAYMXC01. Next base: position 570 of record CAYMXC010000485.1, on the reverse strand, counting down.
AAAGTTTGCGAGACCTACAAAGACGATATCGATCAGGACACATGGCACATCCTGGGCTATAGCGGCGGCGGCGGTAATGCACTTTCCGCCATTACCAAGTTTCCCGGCCGATTCGTTGTAGCGGTCAGTTTTTTCGGAATTTCCGATTATGAAATGTGGTACAAATCCACCACAAGCCAGGATTGCATAAAAAGCATGAACAAATGGATCGGCGGATCGCCCGAAGAATTTCCATGCCGCTATCGGGCGCGAAGTTCACTTTACGCCGCGGGAAATGCCCGATGGACACAGGTTCATCTCTTCTGGGATGAAGAAGAACTTATCTGCCCCGAGCCGATGAACTCTCTTTTCAAGCAGGAGGCAGAAAAACAATCCGGTGGAACCGCATCGGTTTATCTACATCGAAGCGAAAAGACCGCCCCCCACCGTTGGTTTCACGGCTATCCCGACGATCAACCCTCGCTGATCCAGGCGGAGGATATCTTTGTCCCTTTGATGTTAAAACATAAGGGCCCGGTGAATTTTCCGCCGCAGGGAGAATTGGCCGTTCCCGGTTTCGTTTCCGCACCA
>CAYMXC010000484.1:0-2303 GCA_964394135.1 uncultured Phycisphaerae bacterium | reverse complement strand
TTGTCGGCCTTGTCTGTGTTATCGTTTCAAAAATAGTTTTTTTGTCGGAGATCCCGCTGGATTTTGTGCCGGCTGCTCTCATCTTCATGACGACCTTCAGCCGCTGGTCACAGGTCCTTATCATTACTTTTTTCCCATACGTCCGAAACGAAGGTAAAGCATCCGTATTTGCCAAAGGGAGATCTCCGCGTCTCTGTGCCGCAGCAACAATCTTCACCATTCTTGCAGCAATCATTCTGTGGCCTGTGCCCGGAGTCATTGTCTTTTGTCTTGCCGGATGTTTTTCATACGTTTGTGCCGCAATCATCAATCACATAATCCATGGCTATACCGGCGACACCCTGGGAGCCGTGACAGAAACAACCGAAACATTCATCTTGTTGTGTATCTTAATAATGAAAGGGGTCTTTTCATGAATGCCAAAAGCGCCATTGCTTCCTGGAGCGGAGGAAAAGACAGCTGTCTGGCTTGTTACAAGGCCATGAAAAACGGATATGACGTCAAATATCTTCTAAACTTTATTTCCCGTGAATCCAAGCGCGGATGTTTTCACGGCATAGAATCCGGCTTAATGAAATTACAGGCAGAATTGATCGGCATCCCCCTGGTCCAAAAAGAAGTGACGGCCGATATGAAAAAATATGAAGAGGAATTCAAAGAGGGTGTCATGGAACTCAGAAACGGAAATATCAGCCACATGGTCTTCGGGGATATTTTTCTGCTTGATCAGATCAATTGGGTCGAACGCGTTTGCAGAGACATCGGCATAACCCCCGTTGAGCCTCTCTGGGAAAACAAACCTGAAAATATCGTAGAAGAATTCGTAAGATTAGGATTTGAAGCCATCATCGTTAGTTGCCAGGCAGGAAAATTAGGCAAGGAATTTATCGGGAGAACCATCGATAAAACTCTTATTGCGGAACTAAAAACCATGGGTGTTTGTCCTTGCGGGGAAAACGGCGAGTTCCATACACTTGTCATAAATGGACCCAATTTCAAAAGAAAAATCAGAATATTAGAAAGCGAGCCAATCTTAAAGGAAGGCTTCTGGAAGCACTGGTTCATGGATATCCGAAGATTCGAATAAACTAAGCCGAAAAGTCAGGAATTCGGCGAACAAACACAAAACGAGTCCAGACCGACGAAGGAAATCCTGGTGAAAATCCCAGGTGCTGCCGCGCAACGGTAAACCCAGATATACAAAAAGGGGAGCCCGGTCGATCGCCGGTCCTGGCAAGTACCCTCGCGAAGAGGGGAAGGAGGAGACATGCGTCGGTTTACCTGGAGGATCATCTTTTATTGGCTTGTGTTCACGACCCCCGTTTTTGCTCAAACAGTAGATAAGACAGAGCCGGTCAACCTCGAAAAGATCGTCATCACATCCTCAAGAACCCCTCAAAACCCCGATGAAGTCACCCGCACTGTTGATGTCATCACAGCGCAGGATATCGCAGAATCGGACGCCCGAGACCTGTCCACTCTATTGACGCAGCTCACATCGGTCAACATCGACAGCTACGGTGGCCCCGGGGCCGTAAAGACAATACGCATGAGAGGTTCAACTGCTTCTCAAGTCCTCGTTCTTATGGACGGCCGGCCCCTGAACAACCCCCGGGATGGGGAGGTGGATTTAAACCTTATCCCGCTGACCAACATCGAACGCGTGGAAATCGTACACGGTCCAGGTTCCAGCCTCTATGGCCAGGGGGCCATGGGTGGAATCATCAACATCATCACGAAAAACCCGCCCTTAAAAGAACAGGAAGTCGGGCTTTCAACGGAATACGGTACCTTCAATACAACGCTGGAACGCTTTCTCTATGGCGCTGCAACCAACAATCTAGGCGCTCTCATCACGGGCGAATACGGCTACTCGGGCGGTTACCGCGAAAACTCCGCATATGAAACAAAGAACGGAAACGCCAAAATCACTTACAACATCAACGACAATCATAGCCTTGTATTTTCCACGGCCCTTGTAAATCAGTTTGCCGGAACGCCTGGCTCTACAGCTTATCCTGATGCGGACGACAAACAAAAAACTATCAATAGTTTTTATGACCTGACATGGATGTTCAAACCAAGCCGAGACGCCTTTCTTTCCCTCAAGGTTTACCAGACGAATAATCAACTGGCGTTTATGGAAAACACAACGACATTCAGTAAATCGGTCCATACGACAAAGGCGATCGGAGCCGACCTCCAGGGCAATTACCAATTTCTTGAAAACCTCCTCGGCTTGGCTGGTTTCAACTATGTCATCAATACCAATGCCAGCACAGATACGGGGAAACACAAATACA
>CAYMXC010000483.1:0-2321 GCA_964394135.1 uncultured Phycisphaerae bacterium | reverse complement strand
AACGATTACGACTTGCTGCCTTTATTGCCTTCGATATCCTGTTCACTGGCCGCTACGTAGTTCAGGTTGATTGTCGGCGCCGATTTTGTCACTGCTCCTGCGGCAGCCTGTTTCTCTTCGTCGGAAAGCACCCGTCCATCATCGGTATGATCGCGGACCATGTGGTCGAGTGTACGGAACAACTCCCGAATATCGCGAACACCGCCGATGGAAAACCAGATGGTCGCCGGAACTCCGATGATGAATAACAGATAAATATAAAATTTCCAGAAACTCGCCCACCATGCGTCGGACGTGCCAAAAGCATAGTTTATGGCAGTCATGATAAAGAAAGTGGCGAACCAGCCGAGGTTCCAGACCAGCAGCCCACATGCCCATATTTTGTCGGTGAAGGTGAAGTCCTTGTTGATACCCATGATCTTGAGAAGAACATTTTCATGCGGCTGCGCCATCACCTGCTGACCGGCCGTGGCATATTGCCCGCGATTGAGCATCTTTTCCAGATTAAATGGAGAACTCCAGTCACAAGTCATCAGCGAAACGATTATATAGCTCAACAGCGCCAAACACATCGCGGCAAAATACAATATCTGGTTGTTGATCGGAAATTCGGCTTTATAGTAATGCTGGTAAACAGGCGGAATAATCAGGCTGGCCAATCCGAATATAATGCCAACAATGAGAGCGGCATATGCCCCCTTGGTGGTACCTCGCTTCCAGTATAATCCGCCAACGATGACCGAACCGGCACCGCCCAGCCAGATTGTTCCAGTTCCGGCGAAGAAAAACAGAATCTTGCTGTTTTGCGGAAACAGCAAACTGAATAAGAACGCAAAAACCGCTACTCCGATAATGGAATATCGCAGGTATCTGATATGCTGTTCAGGAGACATAGGCTTGTTTCTCAGAGGCATATAGACATCCTGGATGAAAATACTGCCCCACGAGTGCATATAGGTATCGTGGCAGGTGAAGGAGAAAAAGAGCATGGCGGTAGTCAGCAGTCCTTTGATGCCGATAGGCAGAATATGCGTAAGGATTACGGGAACCGTCATCTGTCCACGAATCGTTGTATCAGAGATGCCCGCCAGTACCTGATTAACGGACGTCTTGATTCCGGAATACTGAGGCAAATTCATTACGGCAAATGCACACAACGCCAGCAAGATCATCATGCATGTCAGAGGCATGCCCCGCCATCCGCCGATAATCATGCCCATTCGCGCTTCGTGCGGCGACTTGGCTGAACTTTGGAATCCGGAGCACCCCTGCCACGACATCGAGTTCAATATTGTTCCGAATATACCGATAAGGAAATACCAGATATTGAAATCCTTGGCTTGACTCGAATGGTAAGGGTTCAGCATGGAAGCATCAGGTGGTGCGGTGTTCATAGCCGTGACAACCGTGGACCATGGAAATTGATAGATCAGGAATCCGACAATGACCAGAAAAGCAAAGCCGCAGAACATGCCCTGGAAAAATTCGGTAATCATTACCGTAATCTGACCGCCCTGAGTTACAAAAAGCAGTGCCAGAGCCAGATCAACCGCCATAAAAGTTGCGAAGGAAGAAATAGGAAACGGCAACCCAGGAATGTGGAAATAATCGGGTAAGCCGCAAAAATAAATGAAAAACCGGGCGGCTACCGCGGGAAATATTCCAAAGTTGACTATTCCGCTGAACCAGCAGACGAACCCTGCAAAAATACGAAATTTCCGGTCGTATCGCATCTCGAAAAACTGTGCCAGTGTAAGTGCACGGGTCTCCCGAAAACGCCAATAGGTCCAACCGGTCAGAAGGATGATGATGCCTACGGGAATGCCCATGAATCCCCACCAGATCGGAGGCAAGCCCACTTGATAATACATCTCGAACATCGCTACCAGCGAGATCACCCCCGTGCCGCCCATTTGACCGGCAATGGTCAAAAGATACCGTCCCGCACATCGATTGGCAGACAGAAAATCCGCTACCCCTTGCATATGAGTTGAGGATTTGAGACTGATAAACCTCAATATAATTACAGCTACGACAACGATCGCCCAATCAAACAGACTCAGGTTCATGTGATCTTCCTTCTTTTGGCGTTAGTTGGTTTTGCATATCTCACAGAGAGTTTCTTCCGAAGTCCATACGCGAAGATAATGTAACTCTATCAGGATGAAATTTTTTTATCAACTATTTTTTGTATATATTATTTTTTGCGTTGCATCTTCGGTTATTTCGCAAAAAATACATTTCCCATGGAAATGGGTTTGACATACTGATTTTTCGTTCCTGACCATGTGGACAGTTCATGGATGGATTGAGAAAGTCTC
>CAYMXC010000482.1:0-2330 GCA_964394135.1 uncultured Phycisphaerae bacterium | reverse complement strand
TCAACAGGACGCTTGAGGATGTTTTTATAGAAATGAAAGAGAGCTTTTTCATGTTCGGGTGATAATTTCGATGGATTGATCTCGCCTGGAAACGCCGCCGCATGAATGAGCGGCGTTTCGAAGAGTTTTAACGCATCCTGCAGATACTGAAACGATCCATGAAGCTTGCCGTTGATGAAACTCATCGGACCGTCGAGGCAAACAACGAACAGACCAATCCGCTTTGTTTGAAGTTGCGATTGATGCTGCTGAATATATTCCTTTACTTGCGGCATTACGATATCCATGTACACTGGGTAGCCGAAAATGATAGCGTCGAAATCATCCAGCGGTGGCGATTCGGCGGAAGTGGATACCATGACGGGATCGAATCGCTTCGCCAGCCAGTGAGCGTATTCTTTTGTGGAGCCATAGATCGATTCATAGAGAATGAGTGTGTTCATTTTGAACGCTCCTTATCCGTTGAGTTGACCGTATCGGATATTTCAATTGCCGCTTTAGCCGTTTGAACAATCCAATCTGTGAGTTTCGGCGAGTCGCAGAGAGTGTGCCTGACGCTGACGATCTCTTTACCTTCGAGTGGTTTGGATATTTTCCCTTTTTCGGACATCGCGGTATAACGTTTTAACATTGACTCGGGCGTCATGCTCAGATAACAGCCAACGAGCAACACCCGTTTCTTTTCCTCACAGGCTGATGCGATTATCGGGACTCCGTTTTCCGCAAAACTCTGACCAACATGGACGAACGCCCAGTCGCCATAAGTAATTCCCGTTTCGCCGCAAAGCCGCGTGACGATACGTCTCGCCATCGTATCCCAGATCGGCTGGGTGTATTCATCGCCGTGGGCAAGCAGAACAATCGCTTCCTCTTTCGGTTTTTTGGAGATTTCACGAACGCCATCGAGCAGAATGTCCGAAAGCAGCGTGCCTTCTTCCAGCGTGGCGGTGAGCGTGATCGGAAGTCGGCTCCGGATGAGCTTTACGCCTTCCTTTTTCAGTTCCGCCGTTTTGTGCGGTTCGCTGTAAAGGCCGAGCAACGCCGGAACATCCCAGTGTGAATGCGACGACGGCGCGATCAGGAGCGGCACGGCGATGATCCAATCACAGCCCGCACTTTCCATCGCTTCGATGCCATCAGCCACAGAAGGCTTAGCAGATTCCATAAAGACGACCTGAACTTTACGGAAGGGATTTTTACCATCCTTGTTGAGCCGGGCGATGACGTTTTCGCCGACTTTCAAAATCGGTTCGTTCCACGCAGGCCAGGGTGCCCCGTGAGCGATGATCAGAAGGCCGGGTGTGCCGGTGCTCGATTCGACTGTTTTTTGCTTTGAACTACTTTCATCACCCAATGCAATCATCGTAAAACCAAAACACATCAAAAGAGCGACGATTATTTCAATTCGATTATTTTTTCTATTCATATTTTTCCTTTAAAATGAAAATACCGGGACGGACGCCCGCTGGAGCGATCCGTCCCATTTGAAAAAAAGCCAGGATTTGCTCTTTAGCGAGCCATTAAACGTTTCCGTCGGGCGAGGAATCCAAGACCGAGCGACAAAAGTGCGATCGTTGCCGGTTCGGGAACCTGGGTACCGGCGACGGTTGATGAAAGGTATGGAACGCTGCCGCTGGAATTACCGAAGCCTGCGTATTTGCTGCCGGAGCTGACGAATACGAGTCCGTTGTTTTCCGTTTCGCCCGTGACCCAACTGTTGTAGAGGTCGGTGATATCCAGGCAATAAGTGCCGTTGGCGGTCATCGTCAGCATGCCCGAAAACGACGATGTGCCGTCGAGGTTATCCCGAAGCTCAGTGCGTAGCGTGCTGTCGGCAAGGTCCGCTACATCGATCGCGCCGGGCAGATAAATCTCGAGATCGGCGGGATTGGATTCACTCGCCGCTGCGGCGGCCATCGAACCCACACCCAACAGATCGAAAACCAGATACGCCGAAACAACGGGTGTCGAGGACAGAGTGTCGAACTTGACCCAGCTGTACCCCCACATGTTGACTCCGGCATAATCGCTGTTCAACGGCTGGGCGAGAAAATAATTTTTCTGCGTACTCGGACCATCCGCCGTACTGACATTGTACGAACCCCCGCCCATATAGGTATACCCCGTGAGCGTACAATCGCCTATCACCGCTGCCTGAGCCATCGATCCTGTAACTAAAACCCCTGCGAAAACCAAACTAATCGACAATAATTTTTTCATGTTCATTTTACTGTTTTCCTTTTGTTTAAAACATTTTTTTCGTTCATAGATACACGATTTACAACACTTGCCGCATGGCGGATATTTGCCGTTATTCTTTTTACATGTCA
>CAYMXC010000481.1:0-2330 GCA_964394135.1 uncultured Phycisphaerae bacterium | reverse complement strand
AGATGGACGGTAATGCAGTCGGCGCCACCCAGCTCGGCTTCGACGGCGGCCCAGACCGGGTCCGGCTCGTCGGCCTTGCGGGCCTGACGGATCGTGGCGACGTGATCGATATTGACACCTAAATTAGCCATTAAAATACTCCTGGCATTAAAAAAAGACACTGCATAATGATACCGGGCTGTAAAAAGATAGCAAGAGGCTCGTAAAAGTTCGGACTTTTTCGGATGCTATTCCAGATAGGAGATCGCCATCAATCCGTAGATGCTGCTGGAGCCTTCCTGCATGGCGATGGTGATCGATTCGATGGTATCCTGCGGGCGGGGATTGGTTATCGGGGCATACATGGCACCGATCGGGTTGCCGTCGCAGATTCCGGTCCAGGCGATAACTCCGTTGGATAGTGTTTGGGGCGGCTGCCACCAGTCGGCGATATGATGACCTGGGGCAAACTGAGTTTTGATTTTGAGTCCGCCCGGATAAGTGAATTCGACGACCACCGGTTTGTCGGAACTTGACATCCAGGCGCCGGCGTGGAGGAAATTCAGGACGCTCGCCTTACGGCCGAAGGGGATTACGACCTGCGGAGCGAGATTTTTCTGATCCGGACGCGTGCCGATCAATACCATGGATTTGTCGTTATTTTTCGCCGGGTCGATGATGTCAAAGGGAACGCCGGCGAAGATTTGTCTGCCGACGGGGACCGCGACGAAATACGCGATGGGACCTGCTTCGAGCCAGCCGCCCTTACCGTTGCCGATGACTTCCTCGGCGAAAGGCCGATTGGCCAGCATGCGAAGGTCGACCGTTTTGACGTCTTTTTTCGTCCAGTCCAGCGGTTCCATCTGCGGAGGCAGAATTCCGAGCGTCACCGGCACGGGGAGCGTGATTGGTTTTGGCGATGCGGGAGTCAGCGTGAAGGTCGTCCATTGAGGGCGATTGAGTTGATGTTGTTTTTGGATGGCCGCCTGTGCCTGGGCGTCGAGTTCGTCGATCCTCGCTTTGTTGCTCAGGTCGTATTGGCCTTGAGTGATATTCGAGTGATCTTTTAGCCAGACGCTTCGCCATTTGGTGTTATGAGCGGTCTGACGTTCCCGCGTTGCCTGGGCGATGGTCTGGGCCTGATCCCAGAGCGGACCTTTCATCGGTTCGGTGATGTTCACGCCCGAAGCCAGTTCGTCGGCGGTGTAAATATCGATAGCGACGTCGTTGATTTTCAGTTCGTAAGCCTTGTGTGAAAGGCCCGTGATTTTGAGGATGTCGCGATTGATTTCATTTGCGAAATTGACCAGGCTGAGGAATCGCCGCGTTTGCTCACCCTGGGGTTCGACCGGGCAGGGCAATGCCTCCGCGAGCCGGGCGAAGCTGACGGCGCCGGTGGATGAAAGTTTTAAATCTTTCACTTGGCAGCGAACAGTTCGGGTGGTTTTTAACGTATTATCGGCCACGTTGAGATCCATTGCGGCGATTTCAGACGGGGCGTTCATGGCCCTGAGGATGATCATGCCCACGATCGTCTGGCCGATCGCGTTGGGGTGGATGCCGTCGGGGCTGAGAATGAAATCGGGATAGATGATTTTACCGTAGCCGATTTGTTTGGCATAGGCGGAAAAAAGATCGATAAAAGTTACGCCGAATTCCTTCGCTAATTGTTCCTTCGTTCGGGCCATATATTGCAGGGTTTGCGGATAAGCGCCGTCGGCTGCATATTTTCCCGGCTGATTTTCGTAAGGAACCTCGGAAAACAGGGCAATTCGGATTTCGGGATTGCACCGGCGGAGCATCGGGATCAATTCGCGGTAGGCGTTGGAGTAAACCTCGAGCGTGCCGGCGCTGATTGGAGCATAACAACCGTCGTTCATGCCAAAATTTTCGGAAAAGACGGTCGGCTTGATCGGCAGGACGTCCCGCTGGAGGCGAAAGAGGTTTTTCGCGACGTCGCCGCCCCAGCCGAGATTGTAAAAGGCGATATTCCACGCGGGAAATCGCGTAAGAACGTAATTTTCCAGCATGCGGGGATAAACTTCGTTGTCGGTGATGCTGTCGCCGTAGAACGTATAGATATCGCCGTCGCGCAGGAAAAAATCATCACCGCAGTTCAATTTTCCGGACATGCCATCAAGCTCCTGGGCAAACCTAACTGAATAATTCGATACTGAATCGCGTCAGACCGTGATTGAGTTTCAGCGTCACCGGGTAGAGCGCTCGCAGGAAAAAGTTTCCGTTGTTGCGGTCGTAGTGCGACGGGCCGAATCGGTAGATCGAGCGGGTATATCGTCCGTCCCACCAGAAGCCGCCGAGCTTGAGTTTCGGGGCGATTTTCAGGTCCAGCG
>CAYMXC010000480.1:0-2351 GCA_964394135.1 uncultured Phycisphaerae bacterium | reverse complement strand
CCTATGGTAGTGGAGCATGCTATGTTGCCGACTTTGATAACGATGGATTCGATGAAATTTATCAAATTTCGGCTGGGAATGACTATTATATCAAGCCTCAGGTTGTCGGGAATACTCTAACCGGCACAGCCCAGACACTGGGTAGTTTTTGTACAAATTCTGCTGTGTACGCGGTAGGCCGGATTCTGGCCAATGATACTCGCGAATACCTCCTTCAGATGAACCCCAATTCCGGAGGAAGTGAGACGCTTTGGCGACCAAACTCTGATGGAAGTGCGACAATTCTGGGATCAGGCAACCTTGACACTACCACTCCTACCGGAACAAGGAATTATGTTGTCGGCGATTACGACGGAGATGGAAAGGATGATATATGGGTGATATGGGCCGGCGCAGACTTTGTCATTGACAATATTGCCTATGATGAGTTGGGAAATTTGACTTCCAGCAATCATGCGAACAGTGGTGTGAGCCCTAATAACAAAAATATCGCAGGTTATTTTATCGAAAACGGCGGAAGATACCAGTTGTTATCCTTGAGTTCAACCGTGGATTATCTGTTTTATGCCCATGACGGCGCAAATTGGACAACAGGCATCTTTGGATCATCGAATGTTATTGTGAGTTTTGATGGAACAGAAAGTCTGGTTGTTGGAGATTTTGATAATGATGGCTTCGATGAACTGCTGGTGATCCGGGATAATGGTTCGGACCTTCTTTACGATAATTTTGCCATCACTGACGAAGTCCTTTCCGCGGATGAATATGCGGTTGACATGGGAAGTTCATCTTCGCAGAACTTTGCTGCCAATTTCATGGTTATTTCTCCAGGCGATGCCAATGGAGACGGCAAGGTCAATGTCGTTGACCTGGGTATCCTCGCTACCAACTATGGCACTACTGGTGGAGCAAACTGGGGAATGGGTGACTTCAACAATGATAGTAATGTGAATGTGGTTGACCTGGGCATCCTGGCCACAAACTACGGCTATGGTGACACAGGTGGCGCAGACTTGGCCGCCGATAGCGCCAAGGTCTTTGGTAATACTGCGGCTAAGGATGATACGACAGCGACGACAGGGTTGACTTGTCCGGCGGCGGGCCTGCCGATGATCGCGGGTCTTCTGCTGGCGGCAATGGGTTTGCTCGCTAGTGCTAAGCTGGAAGAATAGGAAGTACAATTAATCGTGGCGGTCCGATTCATCCCGGACCGCTGCTGTCGAACAATATGGTCATGAATATTCGTAAAGACGAGTGCGATTTAGTACTTGGGCAGGCCGAAATCGATTTATAGCATGACGCGACCCATCAGAAAAGGAAATAAAATTATGAAAAAAGGAAAAAGGAATTCCTCGATTTTACATGGTTTCACACTGATTGAACTTTTGGTGGTGGTTGCGATTATCGCAGTTTTAATAGCTATCCTTCTTCCTGCAATTGGGAAGGCTCGCGAGTCTGCCAGGCGTTCGGTTTGCGTGTCAAACGAAGGGCAATGCGGACTGGCGTTGGCAGTGTATACTCATGAATACAACGATTGGCTTCCACCTATGAATCAAGGGGGCGTGAGTGGAACATATAGTATTACACATCCGAATGGTGCACCGTTAAATCTTGGACTGCTAGTGAGTTTGAAATACATTGATGTTGGTGTTTTTTATTGCCCCAGCGATATGAATTTTCTGACGTCTGTCTATCATGGTATGAATGCAACTTCGGCAAGCTTTGGTACGCCGGCCACCTACGGATACATCAGTTCTTATGTTTACTTGAATCGCTTTGATCTGATCGAACAAGGGCATGTTAATCCTTACGCTCCCAATGTGTCGGCTAGTTTCTACAAGAGTAGCAACTTGCTGCGGCGCTACTATACCAGCGGATATCGTGCAACAGGTGCGCCGGAATTTTGGCCGCCCAGTATGTTGGCGGTTCAGTGCGACAGTTACATTCGTGTAGGCATCGGCCAAACCTGGGGTGATAGCGTTCACCAGGGAGGGTATGGTGTTCTTTATTCCGATGGCCATGCAAAATTTTACCAGGACCCAGCTAACTGGATTTCCAAACTCTGGCTTTCCTCATCATGGACGACAGGACCGCACGATAAGGTCTGGCAAATCTTCGATTCCAAATATTAGAAAATATTCTCTGTCTCGCACTCCAAAAACTTTTCGCCAGGAGATGATATGAAATCGATTTCGTTTTTATTGATTATAAACATTTCTCTTTCTGCCTTTGCTTTTATAACGTTTCCGGTTAACATGGATTCGAAAAGCGAATCACCGTGGTCTCACAAAGGAAGATCGGACATTCAAGGAATGAAGGATCGCGAAAATATTTTTCGTCGCTTAGCAGAT
>CAYMXC010000479.1:0-2361 GCA_964394135.1 uncultured Phycisphaerae bacterium | reverse complement strand
TATTTCTGGCGTTTTGACCCATTTTGAATATTTTTTCCTGATTCGTGCTCAGGAGCAAATGGATTTTCTCCTTCAGGACCTCGACATTGCCGGATTCGAAGGTCCACCCGGTTTCATTGTCGCGGACGAGTTCGGGAATCCCGCCTATGCGGGCGCCGATGACCGCCTTGCCGAGGGCAAAGGCCTCCATGACCGACCGCGGATTGTTTTCGTAACACTCCGATGGGAGTACGACGGCTATGGAATTTTTTATCTCGTTTTGCAGATCGTTGCCGGTCCGATAGCCGAGAAAAATCACATTAGCGATGTGTTCATCTTGAACTTTGGCTTCGAGCTCAGTTCGCATTGGCCCGTCGCCGATGATTTTGAGCTGAAGGTTGAGGCCTTTCATGGCCTCGATCAGTGTATGCACGCCTTTTTCCGCCGACAATCTGCCGACGTAAGTGATGGCATTATCTTTCCATTCGTATTGTGGTTCGTAATACTGCACGGAAACGAAGTTAGGCAGATGGACAATTTCCCGATTCAACCCCATTTCAGAACATCTTTCTTTAAGAAATTTGCTCGGTGAAATCAGTACGTCGATTTTGTCATAAATGTGGAGGATTTTATGATGGAGATACATCTCCAGAGTGTTGATGGCACTTTTTGCAAAAGAGCCTTTTGTGCATTTGTTACGTGTACAGTGATAATACCGCCCATTTTGGCATTGATGGCATGGTAAACCGCTTAATGTCATAGTATAGGCAGGGCAGACCAGCTTATAGTCGTGCATTGTCATGACGCACGGAATGTCAAATCGTTTGATGACGTCAAGCACGGAGGGCGAAATCTGGTGGGCGAAATTATTCAGGTGGACCACGTCAGGTTTGACACGCTCGATGATTTTTTTGATTTTGCGTTTGGCCTCGAAGGAGTAAAGAATGTTCATCGCGGCGGTGAGTTGTTTTTTGACTCCGCCGCCGTTTTGAAAATCGATATTATTGACGAAAAGGTCTTTGTGCGGATATTCAGGATTTTCCGGATGGTCCATGCCCCAGAAAATGACCTCGTGGCCGTGATCTCGAAGAAGTCTGCCGGTCTCGATGGTGCAGATTGCATCGCCGCCCTTGGGGTAGAGAAATTTATTGATTAAAAGTATTTTCATCATCCTTTGATCCTAACGAAAGCCCCAGTAGCGTACTGTAAGTAATTAAAACCGGAGGCAGATTTAATCCATTGCTGAGAAGAAAAATGAGTAAAATGACGGGATAAATGGATAATCCCGACAGCAGCCGTTTGTTGAAGAGATTCTGCCGCGTTAAAGATGCCCGGCGGGGAATTTGCCGCAAAGAGAGAATCAGAAATAAAAATAGTGAAGTTCCTAAAAGCCCCATTTCGGCCAGTATCTGAGGCCAGAATTGATCGAGAGTTCCTGTTTTCTCTTTCATGAAATCCAGCCATTTGGGTAAAAAATGATATTCCTGATAAACGGAGCTGTTGGTAACGAGAGAAACCGGTCCACCATACGTTCCCGGCCCTCTTCCCAAAAGTGGATGGTCCGTCCATATCTCTATTGATTTTCTTAGAGAATATCCGCGAAAGTAATCGGAAGACTTGATTTCCGGGTCGGTGATGAAGCCGGCGAGAATCAATGCCAGGCATGCAATTAATCCTGCGGAAGCGATTGACTTCACAATTTTTGTATTTTGGTTTTGCAGGATTAAAAAAAGTGATGAGACGATCAGTGCCATCCATGTTATGCGTGATAATGATAGAAACATTCCGAGGATCAGTAAAATAGTTTGCCAGCGAATTTTTCGATGAATGCTGACGTCAAAAAGAAAGAACAGAAGGCAATAAAGCCCGAACATGTTGGGATGTCCCAGGAGCGAAGAAGTTCGCAGAAGGCCGAATCTGACCTTGTCGCAAAAGAAACCGACTGTTTCGACCGGCATGCCTGCCAGGAAGCCAATTTCCTGAGCGACGGCGATCAGGCAGGCTAAAAGAGCAAAGCGGTAAAGCTGCGTATAAATCCATTGAACTTTTCGTTGCGGAATGGCGAAAAAACAGAAGAAAGGGATAATCATGAGATTTTTTATGTAGTCGAAAGTTCCTAAAATCGTTGACGACATTGGATTTTCATTGATAAGCCCGGAGATCAGACCTGTTAAGCCGAACACAATCATCAGGAGAAGCAGAAATGCACCGTATTTTGAAATTCGATTGTGAGTAAAGATGACCAGCAGGCCTAAAAGCAGAACAAAGGAGGTAACAAGTTCATCTGTCCAAAAAAAAATCCGCGGTAAATCGAACCATTGCCAAAGTAAACCCTGAAGAGGAATAAAAAGTAAAAAAAGAAGCAAAAAACCCGCGAACATA
>CAYMXC010000478.1:0-2367 GCA_964394135.1 uncultured Phycisphaerae bacterium | reverse complement strand
CGAACCCTGGGTGCCCTTTTGGGGCACATAGCATTTCCAATGCTATACCTTCGGCCACTCGGACACCTCTCCAAAGCTAAATTATTATAACGCCTCATCCCCTTCCCCGACAAGAACAAGTTGAATTTTATTGAAGATTCTCCTTAACTTTGTTAAACCTATTCAATTACAGTATTTTACGGGAACAAGTGATGTACTTGTCCTCTTCTTTCGCTGAAAGCCGACAGCTGAGAGCTGACAGCTTTTTTAAAAGGAACAACAACATGCGAACGATCATCACCCAGGATCCATTCCTGGATTTTTATAAAGATAAACCCTGGTGCCACCGAGGGACCTGGCCCTGCCGATGGATTACCTGCCCAGGAGCCGACGAACCGCCTTTCGTCGTTGCCTACCGGAAAAAATTCACGCTGGATAAGTCGCAAACCCTGCGAGTTCACGTTACCGCCGATGAGCGGTATGAACTTTTCCTTGATGGCAGCAGAATCGGACGGGGCAGCGAGCGTGGCGATCGTAATAACTGGTTTTTCGAAACATATGACCTGAAAATATCCAAAGGCGATCATGTCCTGGTCGCCCGTGTCTGGTCGCTTGGCGACCGTGCTCCTTTTGCACAAATGACGCTTCGACCGGGTTTCCTCTTTGCTCCGGAAGGTAAATTCCTCGATCTGCTGGGCACGGGCCGGACCCCCTGGGACGCCAAAATCCTTCGCGGAATCCAAGTGGTCAACCCCTCACCGGCCTGGGGTACCGGCGGGAATCTGGTCATCGATGCCGCGAAATTCTCCTGGGACTATGAACTCGGTAAAGGTGACGGATGGCAGCCGGCGAAAGAGACTCAAGACGCCAGGGGCGCCGAAATTTCCAATGAAATTCATCCGTCGCACCTTTTAAAACCCGCGATCCTTCCACCCATGCTCGAACGGCCGGCCAACGTCGGAACGGTGCGATTCGTTTCTGCACCCAAATCAAGCAACACTCAACCGGTCGCCGTAAAGCAAGTCGACCATCTACCGGACCAAGCCGATCAGTGGAACCTGATCAAAAATCAACGTTCCGTCACGATTCCGCCCCGTACCAAACGGCGAGTCATTATCGACCTGGATAATTATTATTGCGCCTATCCCGAACTGGTCACCACCGGCGGAAAAGGCAGCCTCATTCGCGTCCTCTGGGCCGAATCCCTCTACGAAGATATCGCCAGGGGCGTTAAAGGCAACCGCAATGAAATCGAGGGAAAATATTTCCTCGGCGTCGGTGATACATTCAAGCCCGACGGCAAGGCCGATCGAAAATTCGAAACCCTCTGGTGGCAGGCGGGTCGATATATCGAACTTTACGTCCAAACCGCGGATCAACCGCTGACGATCGATCGATTCTCGCTGCGTGAAACTCGCTATCCGCTTGAAATGAAAAGTGAATTCACCGCCGATGACGAACGTTTCAATCACGTTACGCCCATCGCCCTTCGCGGTTTGCAAATGTGCGCCCACGAAACCTACATGGACTGCCCCTACTACGAGCAGCTCATGTACGTCGGCGATACCCGGCTGGAGGTTCTGACCACTTTCACCACCTGCACCGACGATCGACTGCCTCGAAAAGCACTGAAAACCTTCGATTTTTCGAGAATTCAGTCAGGTCTGACTCAGTCGCGATATCCCAGCCGCGTGACTCAAATTATCCCCCCCTTCTCGCTCTGGTGGATCGCCATGGTCCACGATTTCGCGATGTGGCGGGGCGATTTGAACTTCATCCGCTCCCTCATGCCCGGCGTCCGGCAAGTCATCGACGCATTTTTAAGTTACACAAACGCCGACGGACTCATCGAAGCACCCAACGGTTGGAATTTCGTCGACTGGGTGCCTACATGGAAAGACGGTATTCCCCCCGAGGGTGAAACCGGCGTCAGCGGCGTGATCAACTGGAACTTCGTCTACGCCCTCAAACGTGTCGCAGACCTGGAAACCTGGATGGGCGAACCGGAACTCGCAAAACGCAACGAACGACTCGCCACGGAGTTCTCCAAACGCATTTTCTACGCCTTCTGGGACAAAAAACGAAAGTGCCTCGCCGACGATCTGTCGAAAAAGCATTTTTCAGAACACGTTCAGTGCCTGGCCATCCTCAGCGGCGCCCTGGACGCAAAAACGGAAAAAATCCTCAGCCAGGCCCTGCTCACCGACCCGAATCTCGTGCGTACGACGATTTATTTCACTCACTACCTGTTTGAAACTTATCAAAAACTAGGCCAAATCGACGCCTTCTTCGATCGGCTCAATCTCTGGTTCAATCTCGACAGTCTCGGATTTAAAACCACCTTCGAAACCCCCGAGCCCAGCCGGTCCGACTGCCACGCCTGGGGCG
>CAYMXC010000477.1:0-2371 GCA_964394135.1 uncultured Phycisphaerae bacterium | reverse complement strand
GCAATTTGGTACAGGAATAGGTCAATTTTTTTGCCTGCCTTTGCTATAATAATTTATACCGGCAAAATTTGTTTCTCTTTGAAAATATTCGTACCGAAAGCCGATATCATAAGGTAAAGGATCAATCGAGGCAAGTATTATAGGCGAAACCATGCAAAAGATAAAAGTTGTTGTTCTCACGATCGCAGTGATGGTTTTGGGGGTCAATGTATCGGCGGGGTGGGCTCAGTCCCGTTTTGCGGGCATGCGTGGCCGTTTCAGCAATCCGACGAATATGAGCGGCAGCGTCAGTCGAACCTTCACCGGCAGCGGGCTCAGCAATTTTATGGACGATTCATATCGGAGTCAGTTTCAGATCAGTCCTTCGAACGATTTGCTGCGTGCTGGGATAGGCAGCGATTTTTCGAGAAATGCGTCGAGACGGCCGTTCGGATCGCCGTTCGGATCGAGGAGTCAGAGCCTGTTCGGTAGCGGCATTCCTTCGCTGGCCAATTCCGGCATGTTTACGGGGCAGGGAAAAGTTGGTTTTGGTAATATTCGAAATCCGAATCTTCCGTCGATTGACGCGTTGAGCGTTTCGTCGGTAAGTGGCGAGGCTGATCCTGTTATTCTTCTTCCCAATCAGGGCGGGTCGAGCGCCTATGCTGACAGTTGGTCGATTTCCAGGAGTCCGGCCATCGAGCCATTCAGAGACACTCGGCTTTATATACCGAAGTCTGTGATAAAAACGGGGCAATCAACCGCAGCGGCAGGCGAAGCTGACGATTTGACCCCTTCACTGAAGACGGAACTCGCGGATGTTACTACACAACAGGGTGATCTTTATACGGCACAGCAGATTTCCCGGGCGCGTTCGTATATTCGCCAGAGGCAATTTGATCAGGCGCTGAACTGTTATCAGGCGGCCAGATCTGTCAACAGCCGGAACACCAATTCGCTGATCGGGATTATCCTGTGTCACATCATGCGAGGCAAGCTTCAGGCCGGCGGATTGAATGTTTTGTATCTGGCGAATCAGGAGCCGGACTTCTGGAAGCAGCGGCCTGACTTTGTGGCGATTTTCGGAATTCAGGAGGACGAGATGGTTCGCTTTATCAGGGACTATGAACCTGAAATCGAAAATTACATGTCTGAATATAAACCGCAAGACAGCAGGGAGACGGCCGAGAGTCTCAAGCTGGTTTATTTGTCGAAGATGTTCCTGTCGTGGCTCAAGGATGACCCTGAGGGGATGAAGGTTCAGATTACCAATGCCGCCGAGGCAGCTCCGCTGGATGCCCAGGTTCAGCAGCTTTTCCGAACCATTACCAATACTTCCGACAAGCAGGAAATCAAGCTTCATCCCATCAAGCCGATGCAGCAATAGTTTTTTGATTTTTATGGTTCGATGGGCGAAAAGAAGATTTGTGAAGATCGACGGAGAAAGGCTGATTGTTTCATGGATCATGAGTTGTATGCACTGATTGCATTTTATGGCGCGTTAGGCGGACTGGCGTTGCTGACTTTTTGCGCCTCGTTGATCAAGTTTCAAAAGAGGAAAGCGGAGTTGACGTGCAAGCGGGTGGAACAAAATCGGAAACTGTCAGCGTTGATTCAGTCTGCACCGATTGAAGTTGAATAAATTTTTTGTGGGATTATTTCGTTTTTTTCGGTAGTATCGCTACGAATCGGACCTTCCACTGATCTTTTTCCATGACGCAGGCTACCATGATATTGACGGGATGTGGATATCCCTGGCGTTCGGCGGGGATCATTACACGGACCAGGTTGCCGAGAGTTGCGCTGGGGGTTAGGGGGCTTCGCTGGTTTATCTGAGCGTAATTCATATAACCCTGATAGAAATTGATGACGGCGGCCCAGGAGCCGATCAACGCGGAACGAATTTCGAAGATTTTTTCGTCAGGTAGGTCGGAGATTTTCAGGCCATATGGAGCCAGATTTGCGGCGATGGTGTGATCTGCAATGATGGGAGCGATTTTACGGATAACGTCTTTGGCTTTGGCTGGATTTTTGTGTTCCAGGACGAGGAACTCTTCGAGGCCCATTACGAATGTCTTTGCTATTTGAAGGGGCGTGACGACGGCGGGAGCGGTCTGCGTCTGTGTGGTCGTGGCCGCTTTGACGGCATAGCCCAGGAGCAGAGAGGCTAAAATCATTGTCGATATCGAACGTGTACGGGTCATTTCGTTTTCCTCATTTAAAAAGAGAAGATGGTGCGTCGCGGCGCACCCTACCAGCTAAACTCCATATTTTTTTATCATTTATTCATCATGATATGGGATCGTAAAGAGAAACACAATCTTTAGCGTGGGGGGGGGGGGTTAAAATTTTTCGGGCAAGGTGCAGAAAGAGGGTGGGGTAAGAAAAAAAA
>CAYMXC010000476.1:0-2372 GCA_964394135.1 uncultured Phycisphaerae bacterium | reverse complement strand
GACGTGCATCTGCTTGGCGATATTGGGCCCGGAATAATCGACGACGATTTTTTCGGGTCGGTGTGTTTTTTCGATGCCGAGTCGCGGGTCAAAGAAATTTCTGCGGGCCCGATCGGCTAAATAATTCGGACTCAGTCGCAGGTTGATGAAACCCGGACCGGCAATCTCAGGTGTTTCGCACAGGTCGGCAATGTTGAGATTCCCAACGATTTTTTCAGCCACGACCCGGGGTTTATCGCCGATTTTTTTTGCCAGACCCATGGCGACGTTGGATTGATAGTCCCCAAAGCGGACATCCTGCGCCGGCCTAAGCAGAGGGTCCGTTTCGACCCATTCAGAGCCAAAAGCCTTGCCGAACGCCTCGCGGAAACGATCGCCGATTTCAATGATAATTGATTTCATATAGATATTTACCTGTGCTTCATTTCAAAGAAGAAGATCAAGATATCAAAGATAGTCGTCCGAACCCAAAAGTCAAGGATGAGCCGTGGAATTGGCTCAAAGGACAAAAACGGCTTACCATTCGATAATATTGTTTTGTCGAAGGTAGTCGCTGGGGCTCATGCGGAATTTTTTCCGAAACAGTCGGCTGAAATAATCGGGATCTTTAATGCCGACCTTTCGGCCCACTTCGGCGATATTCAGCGGCGTGGACTGCAGGATCAGACACCAATGGAATTTCTGATCGAAGACGATGGACGGCTTTGCTGTTCCAACCTTGCGTTGGAAAAGTTTTTACTGCTGAAGGCCCAATATCTGTAACTTCCGATCGTCCATAGTAAATCTTTCTTTTCATTTCCCTTCATTTTCAAACATCGACAGACAAAACTGTGTGGGCGGCAGCCCGATGTGCCAATCTTCCATGAATATGTACATTACGGGGAAAATCTTTATAATGATAAGCAGTAAAGTCCTGGTCATTACGAAAACAAGGGAGTCGGCCATCAATTAATTCATGAACCTGTGAAGGAACGACAGACGTGAAAAAAGCACTGATCGGGCTGATTATCGCGATTCTTGCCGGAATTGGTATCTACTATGGTCTGTATCGAAAAAACGCCCCGGCTTCTAATTCAATTCGGGTCTCTGGGAATATCGAGATCACAGAAGTACAGATCAGTTTTAAAATTCCAGGCCGGGTAGAGGAGCGTTTGGTCGATGAAGGTCAGCAGGTGCAAAAGGGGCAGATTATCGCCCGACTTGACACCAGTGATCTTGTGAAAGAAGTTGCTATCCGAAAAGCGGAACTGCAAGTCGCTCAGGCGGCTCTGACGGAGCTCCTTGCGGGGTCTAGGCCGCAGGAAATCGCCGCTGCCCAGGCCACTGTTGAAGCTGCCCGGGCCGACCGCAACGACGCCGAAAGTCATTTTGTCCGTATCGGCAAACTTAGAGATCAACAACTCGTTACTGAGCAGGAATTCGTGACAGCCCGGGCTCGTTTCACTGCCGCCGACGCTCGTCTCAACGAGGCTCAGGAGCGTCTCAAACTCGTTCGTGAAGGGCCGCGAAAGGAAACTATCGATCAGGCACGTGCACGTGTTTCTCAGGGTCATGCCGCAGTTGAACTGGCCTAGCTTCGAGTTGGTTACGCCACTCTTGTCTCCCCCCTAAATGGAGTGGTCCTGTCCAAAGATATAGAACCAGGCGAATACGTTGTTCCAGGTACGCCTGTTGTTACTCTCGGCGATCTGGTAAATGTCTGGCTTCGCGCTTATATCAACGAAACCGACCTCGGCCAGATCAAACTCGGTCAGACGGTGCACATTACAACCGATACTTATCCGAAAAAAGTGTATATAGGACGAATTTCGTTTATTTCTTCCGAGGCTGAATTTACGCCAAAAAACGTCCAGACTCAGCAGGAACGCGTCAAGCTCGTTTACCGTGTGAAGGTGGACATAAAAAATGTCAACTTGGAGCTCAAGGCCGGCATGCCCGCAGACGCCGTAATCTTTTTGAACCAGAAATCGAAATGACAGATATGATCCGTGCGGACAATCTGACCAAGACCTTCGACACGCTGACCGCCGTTGATCGTCTGACGCTGCAGGTGGCTGAGGGCGAGGTGTTCGGGCTTGTCGGGCCAGACGGTGCCGGCAAAACGACTACCATGCGCCTTCTGACCGCCATCATGGAACCAACTTCGGGTGACGCATGGATAGCAGGGTATCATATCGGCCGCGATGCCGAAGCAATTAAGGAAAACATCGGATATATGAGCCAGAGATTCGGACTTTATCCTGATCTGACAGTCATGGAAAATATTGACTTCTATGCCGATATCTACGGCGTAGACCGGAAAGTTCGGGGTAATCGAATCGATCAGCTCCTAGCGTTCAGCAAACTTGCACCGTTCAAGAAACGCCTGGCCG
>CAYMXC010000475.1:0-2373 GCA_964394135.1 uncultured Phycisphaerae bacterium | reverse complement strand
ACACTCTCTCCGGGCAAAAATCGTATCATTTAAAGGAGCAATAACATGCGCGTTACCTGGAATCATGAATCTGGAAATGGAAAGAATGTCAGGCAGCTTGCACCGGATCACTTTTCTGTGGAAACGGTTGGACAAGGCAGCAGTTATGCCGCTTATTTTAATTTAAAAGTTGAAAATGATACCGATAAAGAGCGTTTGTGTCGACTGGACGTTAAACTCGATCGTTCTTTGGAATACTCCGACCTTGATGTGAGTGGATTTGCCAAATGCCATTTTCCTCTTTGGATGAGTTCGGATGGTTGCCGATGGTCAAAATACGACAATTATCATCAGATGGATTTGACGTACCAGATTCCATTAAACCTGCAGGCAGGGGAAACGATTTATATTTCTCCAATGATTCCTATTTTATTTTCCAAACTGACCGACGATATGTCGCATCTATACGACATAGAGGGCATATCAACCTTTCACTGTATTGGCCAGACATCCCAGGGAAGGCCCATGCCGATGGTTTCCATTGGACACAATGATCAAAGACGAATACTTATTATTTCCGGATTGCACGGAACTGAATTTCCCGGCATATGGGCTTCGAAAGGAATTATTGAATATTTGCTTTCCTCAGATGAAACGGCACAATCCATTCGGAAGCATTTTACAGTGGATGTTCTTCCATACGGTAACCCTGACGGGACTTTCATGGGAAGGCAGAGAACCAATGCTCAGGATATTGACCTTCATCGCCAGGCAAGTCTCGAATTTAAACCGGTCGCTTCGGAAATTGAGGCAATCTGGGGATGGATCGAAAAATATCCCCCATCGCTTTATATCAACCTGCATGGTTGGTGTGCATGTGAGGTGGGTAAAGAACCTTATGAAGGTGCACTTCGGCCAGCCATTACAATATACGAGAAATGGAAAAAGCAAGAAATGATATTGGAAATGGATCAGTCGCTGATAAAGAATGCCGATCCGATTTCCCGATACGATCGGATAGTCGAGTTTGGCGTCACTTACAGTGCGGAAGAGGCTAATCTGCTGAATTTGCTGGCTGAAAAATAT
Source organism: uncultured Phycisphaerae bacterium (assembly GCA_964394135.1). Classification (GTDB taxonomy): domain Bacteria; phylum Planctomycetota; class Phycisphaerae; order JAAYCJ01; family JAAYCJ01; genus CAYMXC01. The sequence continues at coordinate 1,308 of CAYMXC010000475.1, read as the reverse complement.
GGCACCTATGCCTACTGCTATGAACCCAACATGCGAACCGGGCTGAAAGGATGCATGGAAAAGGGAATCAAAGTTTTAAAAAGTCTGGCTTGTCCTATGCTGGCAAGGAGAGATCAATAATGCTTGCTGTTGCCAAACAAAACGATGTTGAAGCTATCCTTGAAGTTCTGTCGGGCGCTTTTCATTTTCCCAAAGACAGTCCTGCATATCGGCACCATCGACGGGATATTGTTTCGCACCTGGACCAATGGTTGATATTTCGGCGAGAGCAAAAAATCGTCGGAACGTTACGAATAGGAAGCGACTATTTAAAAATCGGCAAAGCAATTATTTTAAAAGGTGATGTCGGTGAGGTGGCGGTTTTGCCTGAGCTTCAGGGAAATGGCCTGGGTTCCCAGATTCTGATCGAGGCTGTAAATTGGATGAAAAAACATCATTACGACATATCGCGTCTGGGGGGATTGATAAAGTTCTATTCCCGTTTTGGGTATCTGCGTTTTTTGCGCCGTTATATCGAGTTTAACATCGGCAGACTTGCCAATGCCGGAGCAAAAAAAATTGAGGAAGGCGAAATTCCCCTTGATGAGTCCGTTTCTACGAAGGTCCGACCTTTCGATCCAAACAAAGATACATCTGCCTATTTAAAACTCCGGGAAGAATTCAACCGACCATATAACGGCTTTCTACTTTCTGATAAAGAAACACCACCGTTGTCTAATTCACTTTTTCTTGTCTATGAGGATACGGAAGGCCTAGCGGGATACCTTTCCGCCTTTGAACTGGACGGGAACTCTTACGAGTGCAATGCACCCATTACCATCGAGTCCATAGCCTATGAGCGGAACAAACCTCATATATTTCAGACTTTGGTCAAAGCCGCCAACAACTATGCCTATCGCAAAGGAATATCTCGAATCAGTGCCCGTATTCCCTTCGATCCGCAGATCATAGAAATTCTCTCGCAAATTCCCATTCGGTTCCAGGTGATTGAAACCTCTGGCGGAAAAGCTGGAAATATGCTGCAGATTATCAATTTGCATTCGCTGTTTGAAAAGCTCATTCCGGAACTTGAATTTCGATTGAACAGCTCACTCGCTTCTTCCTGGAAAGGAACACTGGAAATTGCCATTGAGAAAGACAAAACGCAGCTGACCATCGACAAAGGTAAAATTTGCATGAAGGAATTTACAACCCCGAACATTCGCCTGGTCGTCAGCGAATATAATCTCTTAAAAATGATTATCGGGCTCCTTTCGTTTTGGGAAATACAACACCTGTTAACCGATGTAAATTTTACGCCGGCAGAAA
>CAYMXC010000474.1:0-2388 GCA_964394135.1 uncultured Phycisphaerae bacterium | reverse complement strand
GCTCCGCGATGGTGGTACACTGCCAATCCTCACCCATTTCAAAAAATATCTATCGGAGAATATCGTCAATATTGGCCTGACCAGTCCTGACTGCAATCTCCACGGACCAAACGAAAACTTCAGGCTCGACTCTTTCACAAACGGCATCGATATGACCTGCCTGCTTTTCGATTTATTGGCTGAAAATATTAGAAAAAATAAAGTTTATACATAAACTTCGAAATATAAACTGTTACTCCTTACGGTCCGTCACAAAAACGCTTTGCCAAACGACCATCGTCGTCATACAATTTTGCGTATCTTTGACGGAGAATTTTGTTAATGGGCTCGTTTTTAAAAAATGTTGTTTTAGGCCGTTCAAGCATCAGCGTCACCGAATTGTGTTTCGGTACGCTTACAATGTCGCGTCTCCAGGCCGATCTGGATCCTCGCGAGACAATCCCGGTCTTTCGAAAAGCCCTGGACCTCGGCATCAATTTCTTCGATACCGCACATCGTTATACGACCTACGACCACGTTCGACTCGGATTGGGAAAAGACATTCGTAACGTCGTCCTCGCATCCAAAACCGACGCCGCAGAGATCACCGAAGCCCGTGAACAGATCGATCTTTGTTTCCGTTCCCTCGGCCGCGACATGATCGATATCTACTTGCTGCACAACGTGGAAAGCGAGGAAGAACTTACACTTCGCCGTCCAGTCCTTGATTACCTCCTGAAACTTCGCGAACAGGGCCGAATTCGCGCCGTCGGAATTTCCACGCACAAAATCGCCGGCAACCTCGCCGCCGCACGCCATGCCGATCAACTGGATATCCTCTTTCCGATCATTAACTGCAAAGGCATCGGAATCACCGATGGAACGCTCGACGATGCGATACAGTCGATTGCACGCGCTCACGGCACAGGCATAGGAATCTATGCGATGAAACCTCTGGGCGGCGGACATCTCCGACGGCAGGCAAAAGAGGCCATCGACTGGCTCAGAAATAATCCTGCTATTGACGCCATTGCTATTGGAATGAAATCGGCGGATGAGGTGGAAGTCAACGCCACGCTCTTTGCAGATGGAAAATTGCCCATCGATATCGATAAAATCAAAAAAATTGCCGACGTCGATCGGAAAACTTTCGTGAATTTCATGTGCAAACGATGCGGCGCCTGCGCCGAACACTGCGATCAGGCAGCAATTACAATGGGCGAGAAAAAAGCGGAAATTGATCCGTCCAAATGTATCCTCTGCGGCTATTGTGCCCGACATTGTCCTCAATTTGCAATCAGGGTGATCTGAATATGATCAAAAATCGGCTTATACTAACAGTCATGATGGTTCTGATGTTCGGCTTCGCCGGCTGCAAAAACAACGATAGTCCCCGGCAGGAAAATCCGAACCTCAAAATCCGTTACGTCGCACTCGGTGCCAGAGTACGGGGCCTCGATCCAGGCGATGTCGGTGATGTGACCAGTTCGGCTGTGGCCACCCAGTGTTACGAAACGCTCTATCAATATCATTACCTCAAACGACCTTATACCTTGATTCCGTCCTTGGCTCAGTCCATGCCCGTCGTCAGTCCGGACGGCCTGACCTATACCATAAAAATTCGAAACGATGTTTACTTCTTCGATGATCCATGCTTCCCAGATAAAAAGGGACGCCAACTCGTCGCTGGTGATTTCGTCTACGCCTGGAAGCGAATCGCAAATATCAAATACCTCAGCAAAAATTGGTGGGTCTTCGACGGCAAAATCGTCGGCCTCGATGAGTTTCGCGACTATACCAAGACCGTAAAATCGGCATCCGATGTCGATTATTCCCGCCCGGTCGAAGGCTTAAAGGTCATCGATCCGTTTACGCTGCAGATAAAACTGAAAAAACCCTGGCCGCAGATTACTTATCTCCTGGCACATCTGCCGACCGCGCCAATGGCCAAAGAAGCCGTCGATTATTACGGCGATCGCATCAACAATGTTGCCGTCGGAACGGGGCCTTTCATTATAAAGGCATGGGAACGAGGCGGGCGAATGGTCATGGTTCGAAATCCAAAATTCCGCAGGGAACTTTACCCATCAGAAGGCGAACCAGGCGACCGCGAAAAAGGTTATCTCGACGATGCGGGAAAACCTCTGCCGCTCGTTGACGGTATCGTTTATGACATCGTGGAAGAAGATCAACCCCGCTGGCTCCTCTTTCTCCAGGGTAGAATCGATGCTTCCGGAATTCCGAAAGATTTTTACTCTCAGGCTGTCACTGCAAATCGAACCCTCACTCCCTTCCTGAAAAACAAGGGAATCGACATGAATATTCAGGAAGACCCCGACACCTATTGGTTCGGCTTCAATATGGAAGACCCAGTCGTTGGAAAAAATCTTCCCCTCCGACGACTGGGTC
>CAYMXC010000473.1:0-2389 GCA_964394135.1 uncultured Phycisphaerae bacterium | reverse complement strand
TGGGATAATACCCACTTTTCCGAAAAATTATTGTCTAATATATTCCTAACTAGACACATAAAACGCATGGGCAGAACACGATTTTTGCCATATTACCTTTGTTAGCAACAGATTATACTCCTTGTGGTCGAAAATCAATCTTTCCCACGCAAATGTCATCTTTCCGTCTAAATAAAGTCGTTTTTCAAGTCTTTTCGAACCGTACCATGGAAAACACCTGTCAACGTGGTTCGCACGGCGAATGATCTGATCATATCTGCGGTAGTTGATGATCGCTGTCGAATTGTAATATCTTGTAAATAAGCATGATAAGGTCATATTCTAAAAATGTGTCACATTGCAACATGTATATCTCGCCAGGCGGTCAGCCGTTGATTTGTGTCGTGCTGGCAGCTTTTGGAGTTTGTTTTAAAAAAATGTATTGACAATAAAACAAATTATGGTATATTGATAGTACATAGTGGATATGCAATTCTGAAAATGGAAAAGGCTAATGGAATTACAGGTAAAAATTCTGAAGTACCAGGCGGTTGGGCAGAAATTACTGAAAGACATCCATGAAGGTAAGCTTAAGCCTGGCCAGCGGATTCCCGGGGAGATGGAGATCGCAAAATGTTATTCCGTCAGCCGGGTAACCGCCCGTCAGGCGCTTTCTTATCTTGAAAAAGAAGGAGTGGTTCGCCGGGAGCAGGGGAAGGGTACTTTTGTAGACACCGGGTCAAGAGCGAAGAGCGGCGGGTTGTCGGATATCCGACAGATTGCATTTGTTCTGGTCGATGTTTCCGAGAAACTCGCCTATAATTTTTTGCAGCTGGTGACTACGGAACGGTTTTTTTCAGAAAAGGGCATTCCGTTTTCGTGGGCGATTTTGCAGGGCAAAGATATTATCAAGGGAGCATATCCTGCGGTCCTGGAAAAGAACATGTGTGACGGCCTGCTGTTGGACGGTCATATCACGGACGCTCATTATGCCATAGGGGAAAAGTTTGGTGTTCAGACACTGGTGGTTGGCAACCATGCGATAAGGCCCGAAATACCGCAGGTAAAATACAAGGTTGTTTCAATGGCATCGAAGGCGACCCGTTTTCTGGGTCAACGGTATTCTCAGCCTGTGGTGCTTCTGGTCGAGCCGTTTCGGCTTTATGTGACACACGAAATCAACAAGGGCTATATGGAAGGTTTGAGGAGTATCGGGCAGGATCGAGATTTTCTGTATCTGTGTTCTGATCTTGATGGAACAAAGGCCATCGAACGGCTGTTAAATGGGAAACAACCTTTTTCGATTCTAACGACCGGTGGGATTCTTCCCAGTGTACTGCAGGCATATCAGAAATTTTCATTAAGCATGGAACAATATCCGATTCTTACGATCGGTAATAAATTTCAAATGCCGAAACTGGAAAAGCGGCCCGGGCTTTATTTGATGTTCCTCAACCCGGAAGAAATTGCCCTGACAGCCGCTCAGCGACTGGTTGAGATGATAAAGACGGGGAACCATAATGTTTATGAAGAACGTGAAACCGAGATTATCGAAGTCGAGACGAGTAAAATCGATTTGCCTGGTCAATATAGTCATCATACCTTTTAACGAATATTGGTTAATCCGAACAAACGAATAGTCGTGAAATGCGTCATCTTTTACATTCGATGAAAGGAGAACTTTATGGGAAAGTAGCATATCGTGAATCAAGAGAAGAAGAATTGTGTTTTAAAGTGTGTATGTGAGAGTTTCCAAAGGAGAAATTTTATGAAAAAAAATTCAATGATGTCAATGATGGTATTGATGGTGTGTTGTGCGTTTGTCGTCGGCGTTCAGGCAGGGCCAATCGTATTGACGAACGATTGCAGCAGCAATGATGAGTTTACTCCGCTGGGTGACGAATATGGTACAATAGATATCATGGATCAGACTCATCCAAGTTTTGGTGGCGATGTGGCAAGTGGCGGTGCAGTGGATAGTGGGCCGTTCATCTGGAACGTAAGTGACAGCTATAATTCGATTGTCCGTTGGGACAAGGCCGGTGCCGGCTTGAACCTTCAGGTAACGACCGCGGATACGTTGTCTTTCTATCTGCACAGTTACTGGAACGCTGCGTACAACCCGGAACAGCTCAGGGTTGACTTGTGGTTTTCCGGCGATAGTGCACCGGTTACGATCGCCGGTCCCGGTCCGATGGGCAATCTCACGACATGGACTCAGTATACGTACAACATGCCTAAGGATGGAACTCTAGTGGCGGTTGATTGGGGTGTGCCGGAACGATACAAATTCTTCTATTTTGATCAGATACAGGTAACAGGTGTTCCGGAGCCGACAATGATTGCATTGCTTGGCGTTGGCTTGCTGGGAAAGCTTCGCCGTCGATCGTAGTTTGCCTTAATTCTATGG
>CAYMXC010000472.1:0-2392 GCA_964394135.1 uncultured Phycisphaerae bacterium | reverse complement strand
AAGCACTTTTTGCTTCCTATCACTTCCTTGAGTTCATCCCAGGATGATGGGCGTAGCCCACCCTACACTATTTGTTGACCTTTTTACCCGTTGCGGATCAATTAATCAACCATTGATCGGTTATATTTTTCTTCGTTGCCCGACTCGACGATCTGGCGTTGTGTCGATGGCGATCATACACCCCGGATGAAATTTAGCGGTTAAAATAAGGCAGACGCTTCTTTTCTTTCCTGCATATTTTGATTATAACAATCAACGTAAAATATTTAGATATGCCTATTTTTGAAAGGATCGTCGTATGCCGGGCAAACAGCTGATCGATATCGCAGATTACCGTAAACGAGTCAAGGGATGCTGGATGGGTAAGGCCATCGGCGGGACGTTGGGAATGCCGCACGAGGGTCAGCCCGGTCCGCTGGATTTGACGTATTACAAACCCGTCCCCACCGGCGCGATTCCGAACGACGATCTGGACCTTCAAGTCCTGTGGCTTGAGGTCCTGCGGCGGACCGGCGTTTTCGTCAATCGCCTGGACCTTGCCCGCGGCTGGGCGGAACATACGGATTTTCCGTGGGACGAATACGGGGTGGCGAATGCGAATTTTGCCCGCGGTATTTACCCCCCTGCCAGCGGTCATCATTCTAATTTTTTCGGCAGCTGCATGGGTTCGCCGATCCGCAGTGAAATTTGGGCGACGCTGGCGCCGGGCGATCCGGAATTGGCGTGCAAACTGGCGTATGAAGACGCGATCCAGGATCACGATGGAGAAGGAATCTGGGGCGAGATGTTTTTCTCGGCGATCGAATCGGCGGCGTTCGTGATGAGCGATCGGGACCGGTTGATCGACATCGGACTGTCGGTTATTCCCGCCAAATCTCGAACGGCGGGCGCGGTTCGAGTCGCCCTTGAAGGATTTGCCAAAACGGGCGACTGGCGAAAGACCCGGCAGATGATTCTTGAAAAATACGGGCATGAGAATTTCACCGACGCCCCGCAGAATATCGCGTTTACGATCCTTGGCTGGCTTGCGGGGAAGGATTTCGGCGACGCGATCTGCACGGCGGTCAATTGCGGACAGGATACCGACTGCACCGGCGCGACATTAGGGTCGATTCTGGGAATTCTGAACCCGGATTGCTTCTCGGATGCATGGAAAAAGCCGATCAGCAACGATCTGGTGCTTTCTCCCGCGATGAAGAACATGAATCCGCCCAAAACGATTTCGGGCTTGACGGAATTGACCGTTCAGACGGCGGAAAAGATGCTCCGGTGGTGTTCGTCGAAGATCGGATTTACGAACGACCCGAAAAAAGCGAGTAAAAACATTACGATCGGAAAAATTAATCCGGTGAAGACGTCGGATCCGAACAGTATTTTGCTGTCGACCGGCGACCTGCAGATTACCGTTCATTATCCCGAAGGCCTGACGTTCGTACCGGGGAAAACGATGAATCTGGTTCTGGAATTTGTCAATCAATCGAAAAAAGCGATCCAGGCGGATCTGGGCCTGGTCTTGCCGGCCGGTTGGGAGGTCACCAAGGGAGCCGTCGATACCCTGAAGGTCGCGGGTGGAAAAACAAAGGAAATCCCCTTCCAGGTTTCGGTTCCGAAGACCGATCGACTGTACGGAGAATATATTCTGTTGCAGGTCATGAACGGCGGGGTTCAGGCGGAGTACCGTTTACCGCTGGTCGGCGCGTGGTGCTGGAATGTGTCGGTGGACGGCGGAAAGGCCAAGACCATGTGGCTGCCTGAACGAATGATCCTGCCGAACAAGGGCCTGAAACTGGGTAAAGGTCAGACGCTCAAGGCCACGACGAAATTCCATTTCTCGCGAAGCCAGAATCTTCGTATTCTGCTGGCGAAAAATGGAAGCGGCAAGGTCACGCTGGACGGCAAGCAAATTATTAACTCGGCCAAAAGTGATTTTAACCCCGCCTCGCACCGGGCCCACGGCGGAACCTTTACCGACGTTCAAATCGGTCAGGGAACGCATACGTTCCAAGTGGAACTGAAATTCAACCACGATAATCCGAAGGCTGCGTTGATTTTCAGCGACGCCAATCATTGCCTGATGTTCCACGACCTGGTACCGTTGGCGTAAGATATGCTGTACTGTCTACAGTCTACAGTCTACGGCTGAAAAAAAAGAAAACCTTGTGGCGCACGTCACTCCGGTGAATTATTATATAAAGAAATTTAAAAAAAGATATTTCTGGTATTGACAAAATGCCCCTGGTTAGGAAATAATATGTGCTCGATTTGAGTTCCTCGGTAGCTCAATCGGTAGAGCAGCCGGCTGTTAACCGGCAGGTCGTAGGTTCGAGCCCTACCCGAGGAGCCATTTATAATCTGGCGTGATTTCACGCCAGTTCAGTTTACGCAGAAGGCC
>CAYMXC010000471.1:0-2414 GCA_964394135.1 uncultured Phycisphaerae bacterium | reverse complement strand
AGCACGAAAACAAGCCTCGGAACAATCCCCCGCCCCGACCAAATCGGCCATGGCAACACCGCTCACTAAACATAACATGCACAGCAACAGTTTTTTCATACGATACTCCTTTTATAAATGACAAACCAATTCCAATTTCTCAACCTTCAAATGCATCGGCAGGCACTGCAACCTGCCGGTGCGGTTTATCTTTAGAATTTAGTGTTTTTTCCGAGCAAGAAGTGCTCCGCCAAGGATGAACAGGCCCAGACTAATTGGTTCGGGAACCTGGACTCCATCCATTGCAACATTGTCCACATTGAATGATCCGTTGTACCAATTATAGGTATTGGGATCGGCGATTCTCGCGAATTTTATTCTGGCAATCTGGCTGGCGCTCATCGCCTGATTACTGAAAATAACATCGTTTCCCAGGGAGGCCGATACCGTGCTCGTGGCGGCATCGAAGTCAATCGTCAATGTCTGGTATGTGGCAGTTATGTAGCCCGACAAATTTGCCAAGCCACTTGCACCACCGGCAATACTCCAAGCCGCGTGTTCCGTACCGCTGTAGTCTACCATGTCGATCGTCAGAACATCCGTGTCATAGCCGCCCGTACCGTCCGAACCAGTCCCCAGACCGACAATCAAGCGTCCATAGCCGGTTTGTGCAATATCCGCAGTCATGGTCCAATCATTGGACATTGACCAGGGATTATAAGAGTCGTATACACCACCAGCTTCCCCCCCCGCCCATTTTGTTTGCAGACCTAAGTGCCGATCTGCACCAGTTCCGGTAACCGAAAGGCCGGCCCAAGTTGAAACGTTCTGGTAAAGTTTCCACAACCCCACTCCGGGAACATCCTGATTCCACGAACTCGATAAATCAGGGAAGTAAGGCTCGGAAAAATCCCCGGCGCCGACCAGTCCGGCCATGGCGGCACTGCTTGTCAAACACAACATGCACAACAAACCCAACATCAGCTTCTTCATAACGATTCTCCTTAATAATAGATAGAACGCATCTCACGTTCTTCGTTTCTGCAGACGCACAGCACATGCTGCACTACATGTCTGCAGTTTTTTCACTTTTTTATTATTTATTTGTAGAAATTCTGTGTTTCTATCCTGATGTGAATCAATCAGCCGATTTCCATTGCTTAATCTGAATTGATATGTTTTCCTGCGGCCGTTTTCGTGATAAAACCCATTGCTGTAAAAGATCTGCAGCAGATGAAATCATCTGTGGAAAATCCCAAAGCCAGCGAACTACACCAAACTCATTATATTTCCGCGAACGCGTGAGCACCGGTCCGGTCATCGACGCCAGCTTCAACCCCATAAATTTTTTATATAACTCCGGCTCGATGATGACCGATTCAAGAAATTCTTCCTGCGGACAAAAAATACAATCGTATCCGCCTTCCCGCAACTGCCTCTCCACCAATTCCATATATACGCCTACCTGCGAATAATCCCCAATATTCAATTGCTTGATGAAATCGGTGATCGGGAAATTCACAACGGTCAAATCCGTCATTCGACCCATCTCGTTTGCCTGTTCCGTAAGCCCGCGAATGAGTTCCCGGTTGGTCGAAATCGCCAGATTGTCCATCAATACCAGCATCCGCCGGCGATTCAAATCCCCAAGAATATGCCTCGCCACATCGCAGCCCGCGCCATGGGTATCCAGAACAACCGAAGGCAAATTGAATTCCTCGATCACGCGGTCCACCAGCACCACCGGAATACGCAGCGATATTTTTTGAAAAAACTCACCGTTCGGATCGTTATCCGTCGGCCAGAGGATAATCCCTTTCACTCCATTCTGTATAAAATGCTCCGCAATCTCCCGCTCACGGGACGCAAGGCCTTCAGATGATTTTGGAATCAGAAAATTGTTCCGCCGGTCAAACACCTTCTCCGCATAACGAATGACCTGCCCCTCAAACGCCAAATATTCCGTGTACGGCTGAATGAATCCGAACGATATTGCGGCGCTTTCCGACGATTTTTTCTCTAAAACCCGAACCCCTTTGCCATGCTGAACCGTCAGCATCCCTTCACTTTCCAGCCCGTAGATCGCCTGCTGCACAATCCCCGGACTCACCCCAAATTCCTTGCTCAGAACCCTTAGCGATGGCAGCGAACTTCCTTCGCCATACACACCCGTCTTTACACGCTGTTTCAGGCTTTGCTTCACTTGCTGATAAAGCGGAATTTTATTGCCTTCGATCAATGCCATTCTGAATCTTCCCTATCAATGATTACGTGTGTATATCTGTATAGTCAAATGATACCATTTTTTAATCGGGTTGTCAATAGCGGCGCACTCAAATATTAATAACCACAAAACCTTATTATGAAGAGAGTTATAATGGCGTATCAAAATATTCCATTGGTTTACTTCTGGAAATATGATATTTTACTATATT
>CAYMXC010000470.1:0-2415 GCA_964394135.1 uncultured Phycisphaerae bacterium | reverse complement strand
ACCGAAAACGGCTGGGCGATCGGGTCGGGTGAGATGTACGATGATACACAATATCAGGACCAGGTGGAGTCTCAGGCCATCTACGATACGATGGAAAAGGAAGTCGTTCCGCTATTTTACGATCGCGGTGCGGACGGTCTGCCCCGGAAATGGATTGAAAAGATGAAGTCATCGCTGGCGACGCTGTCGCCGGAGTTCAACACTACTCGAATGGTTCGGGAATATGCACAGCGGTTTTATGTTCCTGCGGCGGAATGGCTGACGAAGATGACGGAAAACGATTTTGCGCGTGCCATCAACCTCTCGAAATGGAAACATGGCTTGTACAAGAGCTGGCCGACCATTCGGTTTGATTCGGTTGAACAAACTTCACCGGATAAACTGACGGTGGGCAATATATTGGAAATTCGCACTACCATTCGATTGGGCGAACTTAAGCCGCAGGACGTTGACGTTCAGTTGTACACAGGACGTATCGACGGCCACGGTCAATTATCCCAGACACAGGCGGTATCGATGGAATGCGTTCAGACCAATGCGCAAGTTTATCAATTCAAGGGTTCGATTCCCTGTCTGAAAACGGGCATTCACGGATATGGCGTTCGTGTAATACCGAAGAATACTGATCTGGCCAATCCGTACGACACAGGACTGATTCTCTGGGCGTAATCGAAAAGATTGATTCCCGCCTTGGCGGGAATGACACCATAGACCGATCTCAAGGGCGACAGCGATGTCGCCTTTTTTTTGCAATCAATCCGCATTATCATTGTTCAAATGGAACCACTTCAATCATAACATTGGCGGATGCAGTGTTGCCTTTACCGTCGGCAACGGTCAGATTGAAGATGTAAGTGCCTGGAATGTAAGCGAAAAATTTTGCGACGGGTGTATTGCGACCTGACACTCCTATGGGCGAACCGGAAAGCTGAGTCCAGAAGAACGAGAGAGTCGTACCGCTGGTGGCATAGCTGGCGGAACCGTCGAGATAGACATAAGTGACGACGGTGACGATCTGGTTGGGACCCGGATCGGCCACCAACGGTCCCCAGGCTGTATGCGTAACTGATTGTGTTGAATCATCGGTTTCGATCACGATTGTTTCACCTTCCGGTGCCATCGCGAGAGGTATGCACCCGCTAAAAAGCATCGAGACAAGAAATGCAAATTGAAATAAAAGAATGTTTGGATGGATTTTCATTTTCTCCCCCGTTTTGTGCAATTCAAGCATGTAAATTCTCTTTATGCATTTTACACTGGAAAACAGGCATCGCCAATTGATTTTATGCGGGGATATCCTGATGTATGTCGGCACATTCTTACAATGGATTTCGGCCTGCGCGTGAATGACAGTGGAAGCGACGCCGCTCTGCCGGCAGTTCGCAGGCAAGGACTTGTCCGCCAAACGGATCGTAAAATATGTTTGGTTAAATTTCCATGCAAAGTCAGTGGCAGATCGTCCGATGCGGCAAATCAGTCAGGGGGTTGACGTATTTTAAAATGCCCCGTATATTGCTGATAGGGATAAATTTTCCGAACCGGCATTTGATCGAATGGTCAAACCGCCGAAACGGAAACCGAACGAACCTTCAAATGGGAGGGACGAACGATGGAATTCAATCCACTGATCGAACGGGGTATGGGAATCGAAAAGCAAATCCGCAACTGGTCCGAATTGAACACCCGGCCTTATGATAAGCACATGGTCGATCCGTTTACGCGGGCGAGAATCATCTGTTTGAACGGGGCAGAATTCGAGGCGCAGGGATTTTTACATCAATTTGCACGGCACGCCATGGATCAGGACCTCAAGGAATCGCTTGCGATGATGCGTCGGATCGAACAGCAGCAGCAAAAGGCGATCGCCGGACTGGTTCCGTCGAACGAAACGACACTGGAGCATACCCTCGGGTACGAGCAGGTGGCGGTTGAACTGACCGCCTTTCTGGCGATGACCGAACCTGACCCGTATGTCAAAAGCGCACTGGATTTCGGATTGCTGGAGGATTTCGATCATCTCTATCGTTATGCCAATCTGATGGACGTGATGGAAGGCAAGGCAGCGGAGGAAATCGTTGGTCGATTGACCGAAGTCATGCCCGGCCGGCCAACGATCGCGGAACATCGACATCCGTTTGATGACGTTCGCAAGCCCTATCGCAAAAACACGGCAGATATTCTTACGAAACTTCACATTCTGACCATCACCGCGGCGGAGCAGCAGACGATGAACTATTATATGAACGCGGCGATGCTGTTTGAAGATTCGTTGGCGCGAGGGCTTTATCAGGAAATCGGCATGATCGAGGAACAGCATGTGACTCATTACGAATCGCTTGCAAACGCCGGAGAGACGTGGCATGCACGGCATGTGCTGCATGAATATAACGAATGTTATCTCTATTATTCGTTCAT
>CAYMXC010000469.1:0-2422 GCA_964394135.1 uncultured Phycisphaerae bacterium | reverse complement strand
TTACATGTTTGTGTAATTTTTCCGCCAACAAAATCACCTTTAGTTATATATAGAGAATAAAATGACTGATATTTCCAACCGTTTAAAGCTGCTCCGCAATAAATTTTTCGGTCCACGCGGAAAACGACGCTTCGCCACCGCCTTGAATATACCCCTCAGCAGTTACTCCACTTATGAGGCCGGAAGAACACCACCACCGGAACTGCTCGTAAAAGCATCAGAAATTACCGGCTGCGACCTGCAATGGCTGATGACGGGAAAAGAATCAGCCTTAGCACAACACCTTTCCAACCCAGAAGTTACAGAAATCCTGAATCGAATGGAGCGGATACTCTCCGCTCAGCCAAAGGCACGTGAGGCCATTACCGCCCTGATGGACCTGCTGACAGGAGAAACACCGCCAGCATCACAAGCTCCACAAGTCCTTGATAAAGAAACAGATATGATAACAACACCAATTCCAATCCTCGGCCGGGCCGCTGCGGGTCTGCCCGCTTTTTGGGATGACCCTGCCGGCCGCGAAGCATTTTCAGGCCTGCTGGCTATGGCCAAACTCCTTAAGCCAAATGAAATTGCAAAAAAATTGGCCCTGCCGGTCATCAACGCAAATTCAGAAAAAAATGAAGGCCGGGCCGAAATCCTCCAACTGGCCCAGCCTATGGATTTCGAAGAACTTATACTCGATGGGTTCATCATCAACCATCCGCTCAAGGCCGGAGGCACACTCTTCGCTGTCACACTGACTGGTGACAGCATGCTGCCGATGCTTAAGCCTGATGACCTTGTAATTGCTGACACCGGCCGACCGGCAGCCAATGGCTGTGTGGTCCTTGCTGAATTGGCAGACCACGTTGGCGCCATGTGCAAGATTTTTTTCCGTGACGGCGATCAGATTCGCTTGACTTCGGCTAACCGAAAATACGACCCAATGATTTCGTCTTCCGACAAACTTCTATGGGCATTTCAAGTGGTAGCTGCAATCAAGCGATAAGCAGCAAAACATCACCTGTTTTTATCCACTGTCCCTTCCCAATTCGCTTGCATAAGTGATTGATTGGAGTTATGATAGGATACAATGTTATTTCAGGAAAGCAGGCCGTTATATATCCTTTGGCATTAGTGTGCATGGAGGTTTGGCAGTGAGTTCAAAGTTATTTCGTTTATTTTGCTTATCTCTATTAATTTTGTCTTTGTATGCTTGCCCGCTTTTTGCTGGATCTCAGGCCACCTATCAGGCCGGCGAAATCCTGGTTAAGGTTCAAGTCAATGTGGAACTGAAGGCCGACCAGGGCCGTGTGACCTCGAATAATACTCAATTGCAGGCGGTTCTGGATGAGATCGATGCCAATACTGTTACGGAGCTATTCCCCTTTGATCGCAGCGGCACGCGTTTAAGCCGATCCTATCAGTTAGGAATCATCGGCCAAATCGACGTAGTCGAAGCAGTCAAAAAGCTCTGGAAGGTCGAATGCGTCCAGTCGGCTCAACCCAATTATGTCTATAAAGCTTTTGCGACACCGACGGACTCGTCTTATGCCGATCAGATGTCTCTTAAATTGATTCAGAGTGCCGCAGCGTGGGACATTTTCACCGGGAATGATAAAGTCGTCGTTGCCGTCCTTGACACCGGAGTGGATTATACCCACAATGATCTGGCTGCAAATATCTGGACCAACACGAATGAAATTCCCAACAATAATATCGATGACGATCATAATGGTTATGTAGACGACCGCTATGGCTGGGACTTTGTTTCAGAACGATGGGTGTACGGGTCAATCGATCCGAATGATCCCAATAAAGTTTTTATTGCCTCTTCCTACTGGAAGCCCGAAGACAACAACCCTGGCAATGATATAAACGATCCCATCGATCCCCACGGGACACACGTGGCGGGTATTGTCGGGGCAGTGGCAAACAATACTGTTTCCGGCAGCGAGAATATCGTTGGCGTCCTATGGAACTGCAACCTAATGGCAGTCCGAGCTGGGAATTCCGATGGATCCTTCAGTACGTCCGCGATTGCCAAAGGACTTCGCTACGCCGCCGATAACGGGGCCCAGGTGATCAACATGAGTTTCGGCGGTAGCGGCGGTGGAGCAGGAATTGAGCTTGATGCCCTTCAATATGCTTACAACAAGGGTGTATTCCTTTGTGCGGCAGCGGGAAATGCATCCTCCTCTATTCGCAATTATCCAGCGGCGTTCGACATCGTCACCGCCGTCGCGGCAGTGAATACCAATGATGTCAAGGCGGATTTCTCAAGTTTTGGAACGTATGTTGATATTTCGGCCCCCGGCGTCGATATTCTGAGCACGGTTTTGAATAATCAATATGAACAAAATTCTGGAACTTCCATGGCTGCGCCCTTTGTCAGTGGCGCCGCCGGGCTCGTGATCGAGCGCAACCGCGGCGGCGACTG
>CAYMXC010000468.1:0-2429 GCA_964394135.1 uncultured Phycisphaerae bacterium | reverse complement strand
TCTTCTTTCCGAGCATGTCTTCGACGATCATGACGACCCCGCCGGCAATGTCCCACGATTCATCGTTTCGCTGAAGAATCGAACCGAGATGGACAAGTGGGATGAGGTCGTTCCTGACCCTGATGAGTTTTCCGGTTCCAAGAACACTGGATATCGTTTCGTTGCTCGCCTTGATGGATTCAAGAATTGCCAGTGTAGGTATTATATACCGGTCGGTTCCGGACCGTACCACCATGCCGTCGACAATCGCCAGCGTAAGCGGGAGTCTGATCGAGAATGTGGTTGCTTTGCCCTGTGTGGAAGATATTTCAACGGAGCCCCGCAGGGATTCGATGTTGCGTCTTACGACATCCATTCCGACTCCGCGACCGGATACGTCGGTTATGGTTTTGGCCGTAGAAAAACCCGGAAGGAAAATGAACTGGTATATTTCCTGATCGCTCAGGTTCGCGTCTTCCTTGCACAGCCCCCTGCTGATGGCTTTTTTGTATATAGCATCGCGATTGAGTCCCCGTCCGTCATCCATCACCTCGATAAATATGCTTCCAGCCCGGTGAAACGCGCGCAGCATTACCCGGGCCTTGCGGTTCTGTCCGGCCTTTTCCCTTTCCTCCGGCGGCTCGATGCCGTGATCTATGGAGTTTCGTATCATGTGTATAAGCGGGTCGCCTATGTTTTCCACTACCGATTTATCAAGCTCGGTGTCTTCTCCCTCGGTTATGAATTCTATATCGCGGGAACATTTTTTCGACAGGTCGCGCGCGAGTCGCGCCATTTTCTGGAATGTCGATTTTATCGAAACCATTCGCAGCGACATGGCAAGTTCCTGGATCTGACGCAAAATGGTGTTTGCGTGTGCGATCTTGGTGATAAGCGCCTGATCGGCCGCGCTGGTTACTGTGGAGCTCGCATTGACCATTGATTGAGCGATCACCGCTTCGCCTATCGAATCGACCAACTGGTCGATTCTGTTTACGGGGACCCGAATCGTCTCATCGATGCTTTTTGTCTGCCGTGCGGATGTCTGTACGGCAAGCGCTCCGCCTACTTCGCGTGCCGGAACCGACGTTTCGGCAAGAAGAATTTGACCTATTTTGCGAGTGTCGCCGGCTGCCTGTTTTTTAAGGGCGAGGTTGATCTCTTCCGGAGATGTTTTTCCACCTTCAACCAGGATTTCACCGATCTTTTTGTCGCTTGTCACCGCCTGAGCCGGAATGGACGGGCCATCACTGGAGAGTCCCTGTACCATTCTGTCGAAAATGGAGTCGTAGTTCGGCGGCAGGGTGTATTCCATTCCCTTGATTACTGACTCGACGGCCGCAACCAATGATTTCAGACAATCGTTCGCTTCGAGAAATGCATCGATCGGACCTGGACCGAGCAAAAGTTCGCCTTTGCGTGCGCGGTCCATCTGGCTTTCCATCTTATGGGCCAAGGAATTGATCTCGCGCAGACTTAAAAAACCGGCGATTCCTTTAATCGTATGCCATGCGCGAAAGATGCTGTTGAGGTTTTCCCTGTTTTCCGGGTCGGTTTCAAGTTCAAGCAGGAGTGTCTCTGCGGCATGGAGATGGTCACGCGATTCAGTAATGAAGTCGTTGAGCAGTGATGAATCGCAGGACTGTATGTCGGCGGTAGTGGTTCGTTCAACCGGCACGGATTCAACAGAAGGGGTCGGCTGGGGCTGCGTATCGTTTTTTTTGGCGGTCTGTAAAGACGTATCCGTTCCTTCGCCGGCCGGCGTTTCCGCAGTTGGCGAAACGAAGAACTCTTTTTTTTCCGCTTCAGTCAGGGGCGCGTCTGCACCGCTGGAAAAAATCGCGAATTTGGAAGCCAACAGATCCTTTAGACGGAAAAGGTTGTCGTTTGAAAATGTATCGAGTTCTATCAGCTCTTCGATGTCGTGAATGAATTTTGAGTAATCGGCAAGATCGAGAACGCCGAATTCCCCTTTCCAGGTATGAAGCACCCGCTTTATGGCGGCCTTGGCCTGAGAATCGCCTTTCTCATATTCAAGAATATACGATTCGAAATCTTCGAGAACTGCTGATTGTGAAGATGCGAATTTTACAAGCAGGTCCCGCATATCCTCAGGATACTCCGACGATCAGGGCGGCTGTTTTTTCGATGCGTCTGACACGGACGGCTGCGGTTCAGCCCTGGCAGTGGCTTTGGCTTCCTCAGGCAACGACAGGTCCTTATCCGGTTTATCGGCAGAAGGCGTCCCGGAAACGTTTTTGCCCGTTGATTTGCCGATCGATCGCTGTATCTTGACGATACATTCAGAAAGTTTTTTACACCCGGTGTCAAAGTCGGTCTCGGCCATGATAATGTGGTTGGCAAGCAGACAAGCCCGTTTGGCCTGGGTCACAAGCGCTTTGGGGGAGGCTTTGCCTTCAATAATCACTTCGAGACCTTTCACCACGGTT
>CAYMXC010000467.1:0-2430 GCA_964394135.1 uncultured Phycisphaerae bacterium | reverse complement strand
AACTCATTCTGCTCGGCATGGCCCTGGAAGTTAAACCCCGGCGAAACATTTGCTACGTTCAAGGTTTTGTAGACCAGAAAATGGTTTTTGAGGCCAAAGTAACCGGCATGCCGGTCTAAGGCCGGTCAAACAATATAACAAATTCCAATCATATCGGTGTTATCGACCACGGCTGTGCCATTTTGTCAGAAGGGTTAAAGCATTTCTTCGCTCTGTGCCGATAAACATCATGTTCTCATAAAGGATTTTCTGATTAACAAAAATGAGCCGGATCATGTCAACACTGGTCGGTACAATTTGCCCTTTTATCGATGCCTCCGACAGCCGCTGCGAGTCGAAGCTCTCGTTGGACCATTTGCGGGATGCTTTCGACCTGTGCATATGCAATTACCATCACTGCCCGATCTACAGGCAGATCCAAAATGAAAGACACGCCGAATCAACCCGTCCGCTCATTGCAGCATGCGCTCAATGATTTCCTGAATCATCTTGCGATCGAGCGCAGATTGGCCTCCAATACCCTTCTGGCTTACCGCCGCGATTTAACCCGTTTCGTCGTCTGTCTGGCTGAGAAAAAAATCACCGAACCATCGCAAATAACGGCTGTCGGCATCAGCGGATTTCTCGGCTCGCTTGCCGCTCAGAGTCTGGCCCAGCCGTCCATTGCCCGGGCCGCCGCCGCCGTCAAAACGTTTCTCAAATATCTTTTTCTCGAACGTCAGATAGCGATCGATCCTAATACATTGATGGATTCTCCCAAACCGGCCCACAAATTGCCAAAGGTCCTCTCCCGCATTCAAATTGAATCGATGTTTAACGCCGTTGAAGCCGACGATGGCTCCAAATACAAGCTGACATTGAGAGACCGGGCCATTCTGGAGCTTTTTTATGCCTGTGGTCTGAGAGTATCCGAACTGAGCGACCTGAAACTGGCGGATGTCGGCAATATCGTGTCCGCGGGTTTTCTCCGCTGTATCGGCAAGGGTCGCCGCGAGCGAATCATTCCTGTAGGTCGCCCAGCTTTGGCTGCTATCCAAGACTACGTCGAACAATTACGCCCGGAACTGGATCGAGGCAACCGGTGCACTAATTTATTACTGACTCTACGTGGCCAGCCGCTCGATCGAACCAACATTTGGCGGGTGATCAAACGCTACGCCCTGCAGGCGGGACTAAAACCTGGAAAGATATCCCCTCATACCCTTCGTCATTCTTTTGCCTCGCATCTGCTGGAAGGCGGAGCCGATCTGCGCGTTGTCCAGGAATTGCTCGGCCATGCCGACGTCTCCACCACACAGATATATACTCATATCGATCAGCGACGATTAAAATCGCTCCATCGCCGGTTCCATCCCCGCCCGTAAGTCGTTTCTTTTTCCCATAGCGAAAGCGTGTAGCAATTTTTCAATAATTTCAAACAGGCCGTTCCGTTCACAGGCAGTGGCTAAAAACCCGTTCTTTTGGCTGGAATATCCCCTTTTAAGCAGTTTTTACATATTGATGGAAGGCTGTAAAAACGAAAAAATGGAAAGTCCCGCCGTGGCCGAGGACCTTCCATTTTTTCTTGTCCTTGAATCCTTTCAAGGCCGACACATCATTGAGGATGTGCCGTCAGCATTTCGTTACTTCTTGGCTGATTTCTTCGAGCAGCACTTCTTCACCGCTTTTTTCTTCGTTGCGGTCTTTTTCGGAGCAGCTTTCTTCTTGGTCGTTTTCTTTGCCATAAAATGGCCTCCATAAAAAAAAGAACAGGTTTACAAAGAGCACAATGCTGAATCTAATTTGGTGTCAACACGGTAAAGTTGTCAAGAAAAAAATTCTAAATCGAACCTTTTCTATTCATTATTTCGGCATTTCATAAAAAATCCTTAACTTTTTCAGAACGCACGACGAAAAAAAACCGGAAAGAATCAAAGTTATATAGAGGCAAATGAAAAACTTGTTGCGGGGTTAAAGGCAATTTTCGCGGGCAGCCCTCTGGTTATGGTTTTTACGGCGCTGAAGGACAAGGACATAGGCGCGATGCTTGGCGCCATGAAAAAGTACAGGCAGCTTTCGCTTATTATTACCGAAATTAAGAATGAAAGGGCGGAAAAAGCCGAAGTTATAGCGTCAATTGCCAAAAAACTGGGCATTATGCACAGGGTGGAAAAAGACCCAAAGGAAGCCCTGGTGCTTGCCCGTTCATTCACGGCTAAAGCTGGGATTATATGCGGTTCTTTTTACCTGCTTGGAGCTCTTAATTCACAAAAAGCGCGTTAAGTGATATAATCTGTAAAATAATTTCAAGGAGAGTAAAAATGCCGATTGCCGATGATATAAAAGTTGTGTTTGACCGCGATCCTGCGGCGAAAAACATATTTGAAGTGCTTTTTACTTATCCGGGGCTGCACGCCATAATTATGCACAGGATATCGCATGCGCTTCATT
>CAYMXC010000466.1:0-2438 GCA_964394135.1 uncultured Phycisphaerae bacterium | reverse complement strand
ATCGTAAAAAAAGAGATCAATAGGACGATTTGGCGTCGAATATTCCGGATGCCACTGGATTTTTTATAATGATCTCTTTATAATAACCGTGTACGTAACTTGATCTGGCCCAGAAACCTCCGATAGACTCACCTTCAGAGACGGCAGATAGAAAAACTTCAATGACAGTAGCGGTACAGGAATAATGCAAACATGAAAAGGTATTGTCTTGTTTTAACAATGTCAATCTGTACTCTTTCCATGCCCGCCTTTTCTGCAACATCTGAAAAGGCCAAAACAACGTCATCCGTTTTCCAGGTCCGTCGAATGCCGGATTATTGTCAATTAGACCGTCGGCTTCCGGACGAAGGGTTGCAGTACTGCGGACCCACAGCCATATCCAATGCTCTCGTCTGGCTTGGCAAAAATGGGTATCCCGCCCTGCTGCCCGATGAAGATGATCTGTATCAGGCTCAATTCAAGGTCATCAAAACTCTGGGCTCGGAAACTTACATGAAGACAGCTATCAACGCCGGTACCGATCCGCTGGATGTGATGATCGGCCTGGACAAATACATCCGCGACTGCGGCTACGAACCGATCATCGAATGGAAAGGCTATCGGGAAGGTGGCAAATACGCCGCCGGGCAGATCCCATACCCCGAATGGCTGGAAAAAGGAATGGCCGGCGACTCAAATATCGTGCTGGAAATCGGATGGTATAACTATTGTGCCCGCTGCGATTCCTTTGATCGAACCGGCGGACACTACGTCACATTAGTTGGAATCAGCATGAAAAACAAATTCCCGCGAATCATCATTCATAACCCCAGCCTAGGCGGCGGCCAAACGCCCAAGCCGCAAATCTGCCGACTCGTCCCGATCAAACATGGAACACTCTCCGCTTGGGGAAATTATCCGGATCGGTCCGCCAAAGGATTCTGCAAACTCGAGGGAATTACTCTGCCCGATGACTCACGATATGCCATCGTCGAAGGAGCTATCAAATTCACAGCGGCACGCAAACTCACTGCAAAGGCCCGGCCCGACCGCTCCAGCCTCAAACTGGCGGAAAACAATTAGCCTATGGCTAATTCTTCCGACATGGTGAATCAGGAATTTCACCACCTCTTATTCCAGCCTGTGCGGAAATGACAAAAAAAGTGCTAAAGCGACTTACGCTTCCGAAAATCTTTTGCACACTCAACCGATACAGCAACAAATATGATCCGGATAAAATTTCTGGATTACTTTTCAGGATGCCAATCGGTTTACTTGATGATAAACATCCATGCACTTTCGAGCGGCATCGATCCAATTCAAATGACCCGCTTCGGCAGACCCATTTTGACTAAGAGTCTGATGCAGCGGAGGATGCCGCAATACGGCGATGATCTTGTTGGCCATCTCGTCGATATCCCAGAAATCCACTTTCAACGCGTGCGAAAGAACTTCACTGACCCCGGACTGCCGACTGATAATTACAGGCACTCCATGGGCCAGGGCCTCGAGTGGTGCGATTCCGAACGGCTCAGACACGCTTGGCATCACGTATAGATCGGCCATCCGGAAAATCCGATCCACCTCTGCGCCGCTGAGAAATCCGGCAAATAATATCTTGTGCCCCAGACCCAGCCGGGCAACATGTTCGATGGTACGATGCAGCATGTCTCCCGTGCCGGCCATGATGAATTTTACGTTATCCATTTTTTCGAGAACACGTCGGGCAGCGGCTACAAAGTATTCAGGCCCCTTCTGCATCGTGATCCGGCCGAGAAACAATACCACTTTCTCGTCGGTCCTCATCGTCGGACTATCGTCATGATACGTTTCAGTCATACCGTTATGCACAACTTGTATTTTTTCACCCGGCGCTCCATATCTCTGCGTGCAGATTCGTCGCGTATAATCGCTGACGGCTATGATCCGATGAGCCCGATCCATGCCGAATCGTTCGATATCATAAATCCATTGGTTAATGTTCTCCCCAGAACGATCGAACTCGGTGGAGTGGACGTGAACCACCAGCGGCTTGCCGGAAACCTGCGACGCCACCACGCCCGCAGTATAGGTCATCCAATCGTGAGCATGAATGACATCGAAAGATTCCTGGCGAGCCAGATATCCCACTATCTGGCTGTATCGGTAGATTTCCCGGCCGATGTCTCTGCTATAAATTTCTCGAGGCCCGGAGGATACTGACGCAAGAGGAGAAATGATCGTCGCTCTCGCCCCGCCACCCCCACCGGCGAAAAACGCTGGTTCAGCAGAAAATAGTATGGGAGTTTGGCCCACAGGAATTGCCGCCTGGCCAGGCCGACTATAGGCATACAATCCAACATTCACGGGATGAAACGTAACCGAACCCGATACGCAAGGATCATCGCCGGCAAGGCCTCTTGGCTGGACCAAATTGACGTGCGAACTCAGCGTCGAAGGAACGTGCTGCGGTAACACGA
>CAYMXC010000465.1:0-2446 GCA_964394135.1 uncultured Phycisphaerae bacterium | reverse complement strand
CCGCCGATCTGGCAGACCTGGCCCGATTCATCGATGCGCTGGGTCCCGAAGTTGCGTGGTATCATCCCACTTTCATTCCAGCAGACAAGCCAATTCGTACGCGGGAGATTCATGCTTTTGCCACTATTTGCAAAAATCACTCCAAACCCAGCCGCGTTTCTCCGTATTCGCCTGAAGCTCTGAAATATATGGTGGAAATCTTGAAAATATCAACCGGATCGATGGAAAAAGCTCGGGAAAATGCGGGTCTGATTGCTCATAAAATGTGGATCAATACGCCATTTATCCTTGGCCGCGATACCATCGAAGGCGCAATGCTCGCTCGAAAATTACTCGGACATAAGATTGGTTTTACTATCATGCCCGTTGCCGGTGCAGCGACACCTATTACCGCTCCAGGCTGTCTGGCTTTGCTTACGGCCGAGGTTCTGGCTGCCAATATCGTTACGCTTGCTCTGGATGACGAGTTGGTCGGTTTTCCTTCCAGTCCACTGACCATGGATTTGAAGATTGGAATCCATGTTGAGCAGGATCCATATACAGACCTGCTGCGGATTGGTGCCAATCAAATGCGGACCTTTATTTTCGGTGGTTCTCCTGCTTTCGGTGCCTTTTCGCCCCGGACGGCCGCCAAGGTTCCCGGTGAGCAAGCGATGATGGAAAAGACAATTGGCGCCATGTGGCACGTTATCTGCGGCGGTCGGACTTTTAACTCCGTCGGTACACTTTGTTTCGGTGAAATCGGCAGTTTTGTGCAGATTCTTTTAGATTTGGAACTTACCGGATATCTCAATCGAATTGTTCGGGGTCTTGATTGCGATGGTGATGATCGCATGGCAGAAGCGGTTAATCTCCAGACCATTCCTTTGGGGGCCCGTTTTATGGAGACCGATCATACATTCGAATTTTTCCGCAGCGAGCAGTGGTATCCGCAGTTTATTGACCGCCGAGTTGCCAATGCCTGGAGGAACGATCCTAAGACCATGTTGAGCAATGCCCGGCAGAAGGCATTGGAAATGATCAGCAGTGCTCCCAATCGATGTCCGCTGACCGAAATTCAAAAACAACAAATCGATCGGATTCTTGATGAAGCCGATCGTCACTTATCCAAATGAGGTATAATTTATGGAAGCGTGTTCGAATCGAAAAGTGAAAGTTGGATTTATCGGCGCCGGCGTTTTTATCAGTGCCCATCATCTTCTTACGGTGCGCGACAGTTCCATCATGGAAATTCGGGCTATCGCAGACCTGGATGAAAAACGTCTGAGCGAGCATGCCACCCGAATGCCGGTGGGGTATACGACCACCGATTATCGGAAAGTGCTTGCCGACCCCGAAATCGATCTTGTAATAATCGGGACCAAGCAGAACCTGCACGCACGCTTAATTGTGGAATCGCTGGATGCCGGCAAGTGGGTCTTTTGCGAAAAGCCCATGGCGGAAACGGAAGAGGAAACTCAGGCGGTACTGGCTGCGGAGAAAAGAAATCCTGGTAGACTTGGGATTGGTTTTAATCGCCGTTTTGCCCCGGCGTATGTCAAAACCAAGGAGTTGATGCAGCAGGTGAAGCGGCCATGGTTTATTAATTATCGACTCATGTATCCGAATCCCACCAAGCAGGATAAAAAAGATTTTTATTCCACCCACGAACGGATTCTCTATGAAGGATGTCATATTCTCGACTTGGTGTGTTGGCTGCTGGATGCCGCTCCCAAAAGAGTTTTTATGACTGGTGATCGATATATCAATAATTGCTGTATTCTCGATTATCCCGATGGATCGCAGGTTTCCTTCATGTGCGGATCGATGGGATCTTATTGCCTGTGGAAGGAATATATGGAAATTTTCGGATTTTACACCGCCATTACCGTCAGCGATTTTGTCGATATGCGTGTCCGCGGCTTCGAGGGCGAGTTCGATCGGATTTTTTCGCCTCACCTGAAGGAACATGCAGAAGAGGTTCAGAGATATGGATTCGATTTTTATGAGGCGTATAAGACCGAGCAGTTGTATAAGGACCGCCAGTGGTATCGAGATCAATATGGCATGATTCTGGAACGGATTCGCCGGCCCACTCCGTTTGCTTTTGATGTATCGAAATATGGACCAGTTCACCCTGATCTTTGGGGTTTCATTCCCGACAAAGGGTGGATTCAGTCGCTGGAGCATTTTGCCGGGTGTCTGCTGAAGGGGGGAAAGCCTCAAAATGCCGATGGTACGGCTGGGGCCTTGAGTACGGAAATCGCGTTTGCGTTGCTGAAATCACTTGAGACAGGACAAGCGGTGTCATTATGAACCAGAAAGAAAATACTGCGAACGTCCCAGGGAAGGTGAAGATTCGTCCGTATCAGCCGTCCGACGATGGTCGCCTGATCGAGATCACTCAACTCGCCTGGCCAGAAGTTACGATCTGGAAACAAATGGAAGATATGTATGGTGTGCGGAA
>CAYMXC010000464.1:0-2450 GCA_964394135.1 uncultured Phycisphaerae bacterium | reverse complement strand
AACTGTCGATTGTGCCTTATTATTTGCGCCAGGCATATAATATAAAAAGCTTTTTGAGGTGTTCTTTTAAAAACCAGAATTGATCCTTTCTTTTTGCGCCGATCTCTACCGAAGGTCAGAGGCGGATGAAATTTTAAATTTTTTAAATTTTTTCGTATGAAGCAAAAGGCATATCCCGTATATTTCTACACCTCCGAAAACGACATCACTGTCCAGCTTTTGACATACTTGAAAAGTTTCGAAACTATTTTTCGCTGAATCAGGTAAGCAGATTTCTATTCTGCTTCCGTTGTTGAAGGAGAAGGAACATCCATGAAAATTATTAACCGGGTTTTGATTATTGGTCCGGACCAGAACCAATCTGATTCGCTTTCAGCCTTTCTCGGCGAACGAGGATATTCATGCGTGTGCATGACCGATATTGCCGCCGTTGCCGGCCTTGCCGATTTAGAGGAATATGATTTGCTGATAGCTGATATCGATGTCAGCGTCGAGCAGGATATAGAGGCAATGAAAGCGATCGAGCAAAAAAGGGAGGATATGCCGATCCTCGTGATAACCAGCCAGCCGTTTTCGTCTGCATCCGGTTGGCCAATATCTTTTCCGGTACCAGCCTATTTGACCAGGCCGGTGGATTTGAATCAATTGTCGACTCTCGTGAGCGCGTCGCTGCTCAATGCTCGTGCAAACCGATTCATTCATCAATACCAAAAACGACAGCAAGAGTGGATGGAGAAGGTTTCGGAAGAGGCCAATCTCTTGCGAAAGATTTCTCAGCCCCGTTTCTGTCTGACGATCGAATCGTTTCTCGACCTGGCGTTTCAGAATATTTTTGAGACGATGATGGACCTGAAAAATATGACGGAATTCGTACTATCGCCGGCAGAGGAAGCATCGGCATGCCATTTGCTGAACTGTCCTCGCCTTGTTGAATTGCAGGATGCGCTTCTGGAAACGGTCGAGGTTCTGGAGAAGACAAAAAATTCTTTCAAATCAAAAGAGCTGGGGGATCTTCGGCGAAAACTAGAATCGGTTTTGCACCATGGGCGAAAATTAACTAAAGGGGGCTAAGCCTTTTTACGATAGCGTAAGCAGAAGATGGTACTGTTTGAAGATGGAAAGCCTCGTCTTTCGGCAGACAGCCGGCTAAAGAATTATTTGAAGCAAAGACTGCCTTGTCGTACGGAATAACAGGTCCGTGAGTCGAAGGCACGATCGAAGGGTTCTTTTCTGAAAGGACGATTTCGATTGTGCCTTTTTTGTTTTTACATTATCGGGCGTACTGTCTAAAAGAGTCCCGAAAACTCCGAGGAGGAACGAAGTTTACAGATAAGCTGATCGTATGATAACTGACACGAACCCATAAATTTAGAAGAGGAGCAACCAGATGAAAAAACAGATGAAATTATCCACCAAAATGGCATTGGGATTCGGCGTACTGGTCGTGATTGCCGGCATTCTGGGATTTGCCAGTTGGCGTGGACTGAACGGGGTGAATCGAAATGCGAAATTGGCGGCGGAAGGCAATACCTGCATGGCGATAATCAAGCAATGCGCAGTTTTAAGAAAAGATTTTACCATCAATGGATTCGAAAATTATCCGGGAGAAAGTCAAAATGCCGCGGACAAGTGGCTTGCATCCTATAATGATCTGACCGCCAAGTTAAAAGAGTTGGAAAACTCGACAGACATGACCGTTGCCAACCGTGAGATTGTCCGACGCGCACTTCGGGCAAGTGAACCCTATAAGGCAATATTCGAAAAGCAAAAAGCCACTCAAAAATCGAAAGAAAGCGCTCAAGCCACCTGGAGCAAGGTTGGTAATGAAGTGACGGTTCTTGTATCAACCATTATCGAGCAGGTCATTACCCCGGGGCGCATCGCGGCAGAAAAGAGCCGGGACGCGGAAAGCATGATCAAATGGTCCAATATCGCGTTGACGCTCGATGAAGAAGTCGTTCAGGCGTTTCTTCTGACACGCGTTCGCGGAAACCAATTAATCATCAAACAGACGAAGGCTCAATACGATATTTACCAGAAGCAACTTGAAGTTTGGCGTACAAGCATTAACAAATGGTCGCAATTGGCCAAAGGAAATGCCCGACTGGAAGAAACGGCGGAACAATTGACAAAATCGATCAAGGAATATGAATCTGCCGGTGCCCAATTCTACAATGGTGTTCTGGCCGACCAGGAAGTGGAAGTTCAAATGGCTGCTGCCGCCAAGGAAATTACCGATGCGGTTGCCAAGCTGCAGGAATCGCTTAAACAGGATATGGATTCGATTACAGTTCAGACCAATACACTGATGACATTCCTTACGATCGGCAGCATCATTCTCGGCATAATTCTGGCTGTGTTCATTACCAGGAGTATCACCAAGCCGATCAATCGGATTATCCAGGATCTGACTGCGGGCGCAGAGCAGGTAGCTGCGGCGGCTGGGCAGG
>CAYMXC010000463.1:0-2458 GCA_964394135.1 uncultured Phycisphaerae bacterium | reverse complement strand
GGGATGGTCGGGCCGCCATCCAAAAAATCATTATATCGATTTTTTGGAGAGCAATCCTGACCGGACTCCATTCTGACAAATCATGTATACCTGCAATCAGGTTGCTTGGATCGGTTGATCGTTATGTTCCAGACTGAATATGGCTCCATGCTTCTTACCTGTTGATTTGATATTAACTGTCTTGAATTAAAAAAAAGGAACAGAATAATGAGAACAACCTTTATCCATGATGTTGCGCTTATTCCTTTTTTGGCCAATGCCGATACGAAAAACCTCTCGGATACCGCTTGTCGATTCGGCTTTCTTTCAAATGACTATTATCTTTCGCTGATCGATCAGAACGATCACAACGATCCCCTGCGACGTCTGATAGTGCCCTCGCCGCAAGAAACAGAACTCTGGGGTATAGAAGATGCCTCAAATGAAAAAAATTATACCGTCCTGCCTGGAATCCAGCACAAATATCCCAGCACAGTACTGCTCCTGGTCAGTGACCAATGTGCAGGACTCTGTCGATATTGCTTTAGAAAACGTATCTTTTCAACCTCACGACATGAAACTCTAAAAGACTTGCCCTCCGCCGTCGAATACATCCGATCACACACGGAAATCACCAACGTCCTCCTGACCGGCGGAGACTCCCTGATGCTTCCAAAGCCTCAGCTGGTTCGACGACTACAAAGAAGTCATCGAAGATTATCCCACCGACCAGTCTATCGCCCGTATGGACCGGAATAATCAATCCCTTTTGAATAATGGAGAATACAAACCATGACCAAATCAGTAACGCTGTTGTACGACGATAAAAAAATTGAACTCCCTCTTGTCGTGGGAACCCAGGGAGAACTGGGCATCGATATAACACAACTCAGAGCGAAAACGGGAATGATAACCTACGACCCAGGTTTCGCAAATACAGGCGCCTGTCAAAGCGCAATTACTTTCATCGACGGTGAAAAGGGAATCCTGCGATATCGAGGTATCCCCATCGAAGAACTCGCCGAAAAAACCCATAACTTCATCGAAGTCGCCTGGCTGCTCATGTACGGCCGACTGCCCGACCGTGAAGAATTGGATTCCTACAGCAAACGCCTGACAGATAACGAACTACTCAACGAAGCCATGAAACATCACTTCGAAGGATTCCCAACGACCGCTCCCCCCATGGCTATGCTCTCCGCCATGATCAATGCACTTTCCTGCTTCCATCCACAGTTCTTCCAACTCGACGACGACGACGCATTCGAGGAAATGAGCGCAAGGCTCATCAGCAAAATCCGAACCATCGCAGCCTTCTCCTACCGGCGTTCCAACGGCCTGCCCTTCATCTATCCGGACCCGAAACTAAAATACTGCGCCAATTTACTGCATATGATGTTTTCCCTCCCTTATGTCCAATATCGGATCTTGCCGGAAATTGAAGAGGCACTCAACCTCATCTTCATCCTCCATGCAGACCATGAACAAAACTGCAGCACCTCAACCGTACGCATGGTCGGTTCCAGCAAAGCCAATTGTTTTGCTTCCGTGGCAGCTGGCGTCTGTGCCCTCTGGGGAAGGCTCCACGGCGGAGCAAACGTCGAGGTCATCGAAATGCTTGAAAACATCCGAAAAGGAGGACTTTCCCCCGAAGAATGCCTGCAACGCGCAAAAGATAAAACCAATCCTTTCCGTTTAATGGGTTTTGGCCACCGCATCTACAAAAACTTCGACCCGCGGGCCAAAATCCTTCGCGATGCCGCCGACAGGGTTCTCGCAAAACTCAATATCCATGACCCCTTGCTGGACATCGCAAGAAAACTCGAAGACCTGGCTCTAAAAGACTCCTACTTTATCGACCGTAAACTCTATCCTAATGTGGACTTCTACAGCGGTATCATCCTGCGGGCCATCGGTATTCCAACCAATATGTTTACCGTCATGTTTGCCATCGGCAGACTGCCGGGCTGGATCGCGCATTGGCGCGAACAGCATGCCGATCCAAATATGAAACTCGCCAGACCACGCCAGATTTATGTCGGAAACGAAAAATGTAATTACATCCCCATCAAAATGCGAGAGTGATCTTAACCTTCAAAAAATGCCCCCGAATATATCAGCTTCTCTTCGAACTTCGAAAATCAAACTTCGGACTATGAACTTTACGTACTATGTATTTTGACTTCCAACTGCCCGATCAAATATTCCTGCTCATTACGCAATGCTTCCTGCCACTCCGCCAATTGTCGCTGCGACGAAACATTTCTCGCAAGTTTCTTAATCAGCTTTTTGGCATCGCTACCCTCCCGATCGCCCTTCAACCGTTTCTGAAGTTCCTTCAACAGATCGCCACTCCGACCGCCGCTTCGTGATGCCATGATCTTTACCTCAAAAAAACAAAGTCTTGCCTGCTTATTTTATCAACTTGACTTATTCCACAAATGTGTTATATTCCATCCAAGTTGCATGTTTGTGTATA
>CAYMXC010000462.1:0-2467 GCA_964394135.1 uncultured Phycisphaerae bacterium | reverse complement strand
AATTGCAAATGTGACCCGCCCCCTTTTGGTCGATTCGCAAATTGGGCTCGATAATTCCTCCCCGGACAGCCGTGAAGCTGAACTTGAAATTTCCTTCAGAAGATGTTCTTTGATTTTGTTCTGCGTCCACCTCATCCGATTATCGCCCACCAAGGCCCCGCCTTCCTTATCAGACAGATCTAGAAAACCCCAATCCAGTAAATCAGACAGGATAATCTCTTCCGAAACTTTGGCTGCCGCCTCCGCCACTATGGCCACATCCGTCTGAGAAGTTTCCTGAGCCATCTCACCGATCTCCTCAAACCATCGATTCATATCCATCAGCGTTTCAGGATCGTAAACCCAGACAAAACTCATCAATTCCGAAACCCTGTCGATCTGCTGGCTGAATCCGCAATCCGTCATACTTTTCCCCCTTTTTTTATTCTGCTGTCAAAATAACGCTAAAAAACCTGTTAAAACTTTTATCCGCAATGCGCTCTTACCCTTGCTGCAAAATTCCAATTGTTCGACATATCAATTTAATCCTGAAACGTCGGCAGTTTCAATCAGCATAATTCCCACCTTTTTTTTAAGGAAAATCCCTCTCTCAACATTAGGGGATTTCCCTGACAGGCATATCCACTGCGACCACCAAATAAAAACTCATCGCATCTTGCCGCTCTGAACCCATTGGATCGCATGCTGAAGTAAGTCGGTGGCGCTATTGAGCTTGAGCTTTTCCCGAATGTGCATGCGATGGGCCTCAATGGTCTTGACGCTCAAAAACAATTTCTCGGCTATTTTCCGCGTTCCCAATCCCTGACCAATTAGCTCAAAAACCTCCAGTTCCCGGTCGCTGAGCAGATCAATGGACGTCCCCTCTTCGGCAGTGTGACCATGCGCTATTTTAGAAAGCATTCGGGATGCAGTCTGCTCATTAAGATAAATATCCCCGCTGAGAATTTTCCTTATGGCCACCATGACCTTTTCAGTGGCTTCCTCCTTCATGACGTAACCGCGGGCACCGGCACGCAGCACTCGCTCGGCAAAAACCGATTCATCATGCATCGAAAGCACAAGAATGGGCAGGCTGGGAATCTGAGACTTGATATCCTTGATCAGTTCGATGCCGCTCATATCTTTATTCAGCGAAATATCGACAATGGCGATATCGGGTTTCAGAGTCAGGACAGCTTTGAGCGCAGCAGGAGCGCTATCCGCCTCGCCGCATACGACCATATCGGCCTCCTGTTCAATCAATTCCTTGAGCCCCTGTCGAATGATCGGATGATCATCGACAATCAGAACCTTCTTGGGTGTTCCACCCTCAACTTTATTATTTGTATCCATCGTTTTCTACCCTTATCTTAAGCTTCAGCATGCCGAAACGAACAGGTAACAACAGTTCCTCCATCAGAACCTCTAATAGCATCAAAGGAAGCACCTATCATGTGGGCACGATAATTCATGATCCGCAACCCCATTCCTCTGCTCTTGTCGATGTTCTCCGGCAGACCGATCCCATCATCCATAACAGTCAAAGTAATCTGGTTCTCCATCGATTCAAGAGTAATGTTTACATGCTTGGCTTTACCATGTTTGATAGCATTATTGACAGCCTCCTGAACAATATGATACAGATGCGTTGCAACAGTATTGTCGTGAATCAAAATCGGACTGTTGCACTGAAAACGGCAGGAAATGCCAAATAGATTTTCCAGATTGAAGGCAAATTCCTGAATGGCGTTCATCAATCCGTCGGCCTTGAATTCCACAGGACACAACCCTCGCGCAAGAGCACGGGCTTGTATAATAGCCTGATTGGTCAGTTTGGCAATCTTGGCTGCCTCCGCCGTCTCCTCCATAGACCGTTCCGCAAGTTTGCGCTCGAGAACCTTGGCCAGAAACGCCAGACCCGTCAAGTTTTGCCCAAGGACATCATGCAGGTCCTGTCCTATGCGACGCTGTTCCCGCCGACTGATCTCCAGTATCTCTTTTTCGAGTCGTTTACGCTCGGAAATATCATGACCTTCAGACAACAATAGGATGACGCTGCCCTCTCCGTTGCAAACGGGCTTGATGGAAAAATCAATCGTCGTGGACTTACCACCGGCACCGAGAATCTCCGTCTCATATCGGATTGTCTTTCCTTTGGCCGCCAGGCCAACAGCCGCCTTAAGACGCTTTTGAACTTCAGGGGAAATAGACCACAACTTGGTCTCCCAGTAAGGCCGACCGATTACATCTGAAGCCGACAACCCCCCGAACTTCAGAGCCGTCTGATTTACTTCCAGAACGGTACCATCGGGTGTCAAAATACTGATAAAGTCAAAAGTCTGGTCAAAAATCGCACGCAGACGGGCATTGGTTTCACGCAGTGCCTCCTTGGTTTCCTTACGGTCGGTAACATTCAGAAGCGATAGTACAAGCCCGATAACCTTGCCGTCAGGTTCTTTTACGGGCATCAGGCTCCAATCCCAATAGG
>CAYMXC010000461.1:0-2486 GCA_964394135.1 uncultured Phycisphaerae bacterium | reverse complement strand
TACCCCGAGCGTCCCGAATAAATAACCGAAATGGACAGTGAAGGCACACCCAATTTTGCCGATTTATATTCAGCTGCAAACTTTTCCAAAGCAAAGCGATCAATCGCGTCGCCCGTACCGGCACCCCCTTTAAATTGCTCCCACTCCTCACCAGCCACATACGCATCATAAAACGACGCTGTCCATGGCCCCACACCAGATGAAGTATGTGCAACCAGCCGACAGTCTGGGTTAATCGCCTTCAATGCAACGTACATTCGCTTCCGCAATTCGCGATCGGCAAAAAGGGGCCAAACCTCCTTGCCTTCCTTTGTCATATAAGTAATGGCGACTTCGCTCCAATCGGAATAAATGCCGTCAAAATTAAACCCCTCGATAAAATTACATGTCTTGTAAAGAAAATAGTCCGGCCAGCCTCGGCTCAATGGAGAAATAAGGTTGATAGTCACATCATTGCCAAATTCCTTGACGTCGCCGCCGGTAACATCACCGGCAAGAATCCAGTCGTCCTGGTGCTTGGTGTACTCCGGCAACTTGTTGCAAAGCTCATTGGCCGCTACGTAAGGCAACAGCTTGATCCCCTTGTTATGATAGAAATCAACCAGAAGCCTCGTCGTGTCGGGATTGTTGGCCTCAGGGAATCCAAAATATTTATAACTCAACGGATGCGGCCAGTACGGCACGGCATTGGCACGATTCCCCTGCTTTTGCTGCGGATTCGTTAGATTATTCAACCAATATGTATCCCACGTTTGCGGAAGATTGGGGAAAAGATTGTATCGATCTAAACAGTAGGTATTAATCCATCGATATTTCGTCCGCCAACTCGTCGGCATCGGCTTTACCGGGGTTGGATGTAATCCGAAAGTCAGCTTGAAGGGTTGGCTGAGGATGGTCGATGTGTCGATAATATTTAATCGTAACGTTACGTTGGTTGAACCATTTCTGATCACCTGAACAGCCGACGAACTGCCGGTCGGCGCCCATCCATCATCGGTCTCACAGAACCAGCACAGCCCCCGATCATCATCCGACAACCACACATAAGGATGAAATCGGCTGGTATATCCATTGCTAGGCAGCAGCCCCTGAACATATTCCAGGTAGACATGTCGTGCAGTCAATAAATATTTCGCCCGCGCCACAGGCATGGAAATATCAAGGCAAAGCCGACTGACATTAATCGTCCCAGATGGAATAATTCGACATTCAACCTTCATCATGCCGTCATATTCAACACTGACCCGCGTTTGCAGAGTGGAAGTGGCCGAACTTGCAGACGTTTTATAGACAACTTTGGACGCGGATATACTTTCAAAAACAGTGGAAGCCGGCACCCAACTCGTCGTTTGACCATTCACAATCGCCCATAATTGAATCGGGCGTTCCAGAAGCGACGCATTTTGACTCACAATCTGTGAGGCGATTTGCGTCGCGCCCGTAGTAATCTGCCGACCCCAGCAATTGATCGTGTTCCCTTCCACCGTCATCGCCGTCCACGGTGGCGGAACCTCATCGGTAATGCCCAGCGAATTATTCTCCCACTCCTCGCCCTGATACCAGTAATCCAGCTCCGATGCAGTTAACGCTGTATCATGAATTCGTATCCGATCCAGCATACTGCCCTGCCCGATCAAGTATATAAGATCCGGCACATAAGTCGGCGAAGTACAGTAACCATTGTGTTCGACACCCAAATATGCAGTTTTAGGATTCGGGCCCTGATTGGCAAAATCGCTGTAACAAATGAGTCCTACATTGTTCTGAACATTTTCTTCCACGCCATTCACGAACACTTTCATCGTCGCAGAGCCCGCTGTTTGGTTATAACTGTAACTCCCCGCGATATGGTACCACCGATTGGCCTGCAGGATTGAATTGCTGTAAACAAAACTCCATTTCGCGCCGTCGCCGATTCGAAAAAACACTCTGCCGTCACTGCTGAGACCAAACGAATAACCGGTTCCATAACCATGTGCACCCGCCGGTTCATACGCAAAGACCGCCTGTGTATAATTCGTGCCGGTAAAATATGCCCACCCTTCCACCGTAAAAGTAGTTAATTCCAGCTTGATGTTAGTCCCCGGCGTCACATAAGCAAACCCGCAGGCAGCCGTCGGAAATGAAAGAGAATGCCCTCGAAATGCATAACCGGTCCCGCTGATTGGCGTGTTCTTACTGTAAACCGGCCCAACACCAGAACTGTTGTAAACCGCTTTATTCATGGTCAAAGCGATACGCATGCCATCGTCCGCCAGCGATCCCTCAGGTGAAGTATTTTCTTCAAAGTCGTAAAACGTGATAACCTTGCCGACACTCCAATTTGCGCTAAAAGTTAAAAGGGTTAAAAAAAACGAAAAAAATGAAACTTAAAACACGAACGGTATGGATGCGTTGATTCATAACTTATCTCCCGCTTTCCGCCTGCAGAAAAACTCTAGCAACTACAATCGATCATTGCGTGCCGCAGGCCGGCAGTGGCGCGG
>CAYMXC010000460.1:0-2490 GCA_964394135.1 uncultured Phycisphaerae bacterium | reverse complement strand
TAAATGTCCACCGGACATTCAAATCTCAGGCACGTACACGGCGGTTCATTAAGACGTAGGGCAACTTTCTCGTAATACGACAACAACGATTCATAAGTAAGCCCCCTGGCATCTGCATCTTTTCCGGATTGAGAAAGCCGAGTACTTTGCGGCAAAAAAAAACATGACACTTCAGGAAAAAAGGACATGGATGCTTTCCTTGATTGATAACTGGAAAGAGAGCGGCATGAGCCAGGTTGAATTTGCACGGGAACACCAGATCGGCCTGGCCAAGTTTCGTTACTGGATCAACCAACAACGAAAAGGCCAAGCGGCGGGCCCGGCCTTTGTCGAACTGAACAGTTTTTCTCAAACTGGCATCAGGATCAGGTATCCCAACGGGGTAGAGTTGTGTTTACCGGCCCAAACTTCGGTGGTTGTTATACGGTCACTGATCAATTTTTAAAGTCCATGTTTTCGCTTGGGGCAGCCCGGTATTACTTGTACCGCGAACCGACCGACATGCGCAAGGGTTTTGACGGACTTTGCGGGCTGGTCAATGACCGGCTTGGGAAAAACCCGATGAGTGGCGATGTGTTTATCTTCCTGAACAAACAGCGCGACCGCATCAAACTGTTGCGCTGGGAACCGGGAGGGTTCGTGCTGTTTTTCAAGCGGCTCGAACGAGGGACTTTCGAGTTGCCCAGCCTCCAAAAGCCGGATTTGTCGCAAGTGCTCGATTACGGAGAACTGGCCATGATCGTAACTGGTATTTCGATGAAAAATGCAAACAAAAGGCCACGTTTTTTACCACAAAACGATGTTGGTAAATATCGGTAAAACTGTTTGTACACAAGGGTTTCGTGCTGTACATTTGCATCATGGCAGGCACGGAAACGATAACTATATCGAAAGCAGAATATGAAGAATTAAAATCCTTCAAGGCAGAAGTTGAATCCTCCAAATCAGAGATCGCCCTGCTTAAATATCAACTTGCCGAACTCAGGCGCCTGATTTTTGGGGCCAAAAGCGAACGCTTCCTCGCCCCTGTTCCCGGGCAATTAAACTTGTTCGAGCTTCCGGCGGAATTATCCATAAACAAGCCACAGGAAGAAATCACCTACACCCGTACGGTTCCGGAGAAAGAGAAAAAGCACCCCCTGCGGGCTGAGCTTCCGGCACACCTTCCACGCCGGGTTGAAGTGATCGAACCGGAAAATATTGCGGAAGGGGCCAAAAAGATTGGTGAAGCGATTACAGAAATACTGGAATATGAGCCGGCCAATGTATATGTACGTCAGCTTGTCCGTCCCAAATACATCGTTGAATCGACCGATGAATCGACCCGCATAGTGATTGCCGAACTTCCCTCACTGCCTGTTCCAAAGGGAAACGCGGGGCCGTCGATGATTGCCCACGTATTGGTCAATAAGTTTGTCGACCATTTGCCGTTTTACCGCCAGGCCCAGATATTCAAACGCCAGGGTTTGAACATTCCTGAATCCACCATTGGCGGATGGTTCAGTGCAGGCTGCAACCTGCTGGGTTTTGTTTATCAGGCACAAAAAACAAAGATATTGGCCTCTGATTACCTGATGGCCGACGAAACACCCATCGCGGTGCTGAGCTCGGACAAACCAGGTGCAACCCATACAGGTTATTACTGGGTTTACTACGATCCGGTAAACCGGATGGTCTTGTTCGACTACCGGAAAACCCGCGGCCGCGAAGGCCCGGAAGAATTGCTGAAAAACTTCTCCGGGTATCTTCAAACCGATGGTTACACGGCATACAATAACCTGAAAAACCAGACAAACATCACCCAACTGGCCTGCATGGCCCATGCAAGGCGTAAATTTGAACACGCCAAAGACAATGATCCGCAGCGCGCAACCCAGGCGATGTCCATGATCCAGAAATTATACGATATCGAACGCCAGGCGCGGGAAGAATTGTTACAGCCCGATGAAATCAAACATCTGCGCCAGCAGCAAGCCAAACCGATATTGGACGAGATGGGAAAATGGCTGAAAGAGCAGGTCGGGCACACCTTGCCAAAGAGCGCCATTGGCGGGGCGATTGCCTATACACTGACCTTGTGGCCCCGACTGGTCAGGTATATTGAGGACGGACGCTTCCAGATAGACAACAACCTGATCGAAAACAGCATCCGCCCGGTGGCTTTAGGCCGGAAGAATTATCTGTTTGCCGGCTCGCACGAGGCAGCCCAAAATGCCGCAGTGATCTATTCACTCCTGGCTACCTGCAAAATCAACAATATTGAACCATTGGCCTGGCTCACGCGAACACTGGCTGTCATATCCGATTATCCGGCCAATCAACTGCACAAACTCCTGCCCGGGCAAAAGTAAAACCAATTTCTACAAAATGGCAGATGCTCATGCGCGGCGGCTTACGGCGAAATTGAAGGGTTTAGTTCGGATTTTTTTGTTGTAAGTCGCAGTTCTTGGTATGATTTATATGATGATGAAGGCAAGAATTACATAACAC
>CAYMXC010000459.1:0-2530 GCA_964394135.1 uncultured Phycisphaerae bacterium | reverse complement strand
TGCCGCGCACCAGTCCGTCCGTCGTGCCAAGAGCCACCGCCCTGACCATACCAGCGCCCAGCTGCTGCTGAACTTCGCAGGTCAGGTTGATTTTCCCGGCAGGACTCTGTGCCTCAACCTTCAGTGCGTTGAGAATCGGTGGAAGATGCTCTTCGGCAAACTGAGCATCCAGTGTCGATCCGATTACCTGTACGATTTTTCCAATATTCGCCATATCGTCTATCCTCGTCTGGAACGGGCATCGCCCGCCATTTTTTACATCTGAATTTCGAACTTTTCTAGGCCAGCGCCTCCGCGCCGCCGATCAACTCGCTCAACTCGCCCGTAATCTGGGATTGACGGGCCTTGTTCGCCTGGCTGCCAAGGTGTTTGATCATTTCTTCCGCGTTGTCCGTCGCCGCCTTCATCGCAACCATACGAGCCACCTGTTCCGATACCGCCGCGTCCCGGAAGCATTGATACATCGCCACCTTCACCGATTCCGGCAGCAGTTCCATCAGTAATTCGCCAGCCTGTGGACTGAAGTCGTATTCGAACTGGATCACGGAAGGAACCTCCTCCACTTCCACCTCCATGGGCAGCAGCTGCATAACCTGCGCCGTCTGCTTGCTCGTCGAATGAAACTGCATATACGCCACATAAACCCCATCGGTCTGACCCGACGCATAAAGGTCCATGTAATGATCCGCCAACTCCACCACCTGAGCATAGCTCGGCTCGTCCGGCAGCTTGTAAACGTGATTCATCTCGTACCCGAGAAACTTCAAATACGCCAAACCCTTCTTCCCAACCACGTCCAGATGAACGCCCCGCCCCTGCGATTTCTGATCTTCAATAAACATTTGGGCCTGCTGAAGGACATTGCTGTTATATCCGCCGGCCAGACCACGATTCGATGAAATGATCAGTAAAGCAACATTTTTGATTTCCGGCGCAACACGAATCAGCGGATGTTCCACCGTCGTATATCGGGCAAGGTTGGACACCATTTCGCGTATTTTCTGCGTGTACGGTTTGCCCGCCACCGTCCGGCTGAATGCCTTCTGGAACCGTGCAGTGGCGATCAGCTGCATCGTCCGCGTAATCTTGCAGATGTTCTGAACCGCCTTGCGTCGTTTTAAAATGGCCCGTGCTTTTGCCATAATCGATATTCTCTTCCGGTCCGTCGTCGCCCCCCTATCGGCGACAAACGCTCATTCTCCCAATTCCTACGCCTTGAACGTCTTCTTGAATTCTTCGATGACCTTCTTGATCTCGGGTTCGAGTTCCTTGGTCAGTTCGGCCTTGCTCTTCAATTGCTGGTACACGTCAGGACGCTTTTCATGAAAATACCTCAGCATCTGCTGCTCAAACGCCCGGACTTTGTTTATCGGAATGTTATCCAGATAGCCGTTGACACCCGCAAAAATACTTAGAACCTGGTCGCTCACATCCATCGGCTCATACTGCGGCTGCTTCAAAATTTCCACCATACGATACCCGCGATCCAACTGGGCCTGCGTGGCCGGGTCCAATTCCGTTCCCAACTGGGCAAACGCTTCCAGTTCCCGGAACGCCGCAAGATCCAATCGAAGCGAACCAGCGATCTTCTTCATTGCCTTGTTCTGGGCCTTGCCTCCGACACGCGACACGCTGATACCAACGTCGATCGCCGGCCGAACGCCAGCAAAGAACAAATCCGGCTGAAGATAAATCTGCCCGTCCGTAATACTGATCACGTTCGTCGGAATATATGCGGAAACTTCGCCCTCGAGCGTCTCGATGATCGGCAACGCCGTCAGCGAACCGCCGGACCCGGGAACTTTCCGGATTTCCATTTCGGGCTTGCCCATCGCTTCTAAATCTTTCTTCGCTTCCTCCAGGCCAGGCACGCCCACATACACCTTATCATTCACACCTTTCTTTGTATCAACCGGCGCAGTCTTCCCGCAGATGATTCGTTGTTCCGCCACCTTGGCCGATCGTTCCAGAAGCCGGCTGTGAAGATAAAACACGTCTCCGGGATATGCCTCACGTCCCGGTGGACGCCGCAGCAGCAAGCTCAACTGGCGATATGCCTGGGCCTGCTTGGACAAATCGTCATACACGCACAATGTCGCTTCGCCGTGCTCATACATGAAATATTCCGCCATCGCGCAACCGGAATAAGGTGCGATATATTGAAGCGGTGCAGGGTCCGATGCCCCTGCCATCACAACAATCGTATAATCCATGGCGCCGTGCTTGCGGAAAATATCCACAACACCCGCTACAGTTGATTCCTTCTGGCCGATGGCCACGTAAACGCAAATAACTCCCTTGCCCTTCTGGTTGATGATCGTGTCGATCGCAATGGCAGTCTTGCCTGTCTTGCGGTCGCCGATGATCAATTCACGCTGGCCTCGACCGATCGGAGTCATCGAGTCGATGGCCTTGATGCCTGTCTGCAGCGGTTCGGTCACAGGCTGACGTTCCGCGATACCAGGAGCAGGTGTTTCCACCGGCCGACGATGATTCGTCACGATCGCCGGACCGCCGTCCACAGGCTCGC
>CAYMXC010000458.1:0-2532 GCA_964394135.1 uncultured Phycisphaerae bacterium | reverse complement strand
AACGATATTAATATTATCGAATAAAAATAAAACTATTTTATCCGAAATGAAAAAGAAACCAAGACCCGCCCCCAAAAATAACGCAATTCCAAATTTGAATTGGTAAGTGGCATGAAACGCCCTGAAAAATTGATAGCATCAGCCAATATGGCGCGCACTATCGAACCATCTTCTCTTACGCTCTGTTATTCCCCTCTTTTCCTGCCGTTCATGTGAAACCGAAAAGCCATCTTCACTTCAAACTACGAACTTCTGACTCTTTCAAACGTACCCGACTTTTTTCCTCAAACGATACTGCTCACGCACAAGCCGTTTGCCCGTAAGTGGCTTCGAAAGAAAAATTACAGATGCCTCTTCCAGTGAGTAAAGAATTTTGCCTTCAATTTCTTCAACATCGTCCATCTTCTCATCGAAAATTATTTTACCCTTGAAAAACTGATAGGGCAGAAACGTCACAGACTTCGAGTGTGCAAAGCGTACCCCGTGTTCCGAAATATCGACCACTGCATATTCGTCATCTTTATTCAGAATCAATTTCGGCCGTTGACCAAGAGGATATTGCACACGAAAATATTTCCGCCGCTTGGGTGGAACAGAATCAACATTATTACAATTAATATTGCTTGATTCATTTTCCATGATTATTTTCCCCAACATAACTATTTCATAATTAATATCCCCGGCACACCTATTTTATTTTTCGTCGTTTTAAGACATTTCCTTTAAGATATTTCCCCGCTAGTAAAACTACTCATTTCTCCTCATTTTTATAAAACATAAATAATAGATGTGTCGCGACATCATCCTCGCTTAGAATCTTCGAACTGCGAACGATGATCTACGAACTTCTTGACCCCAGTGGGCTACGCGGGTAACCTACACGTTTTGAAAGGATTTGTGCCCTTGTCATGCATGTAGTTTATGGGTTGGACAATCTGGTTATACCCGATCGCCAAACTGCTGTGGCCATCGGAAACTTCGACGGTGTCCATATCGGCCACCAGGCCATCTTACGCCGCACCGTCGAACAGGCCCAGCGACATCTCCTCCTCTCCGCCGTCAAGACTTTCGACATCCACCCCCTCAAAATCCTGCACCCGGAATCCGCCCCGCCGCTCCTTATGCCGCTGGAAGAACGAATCGAAATCATGAAAAATATCGGCATCGAACTCGTCGTCGTCGCAAAATGCCTGCGTAGCCTGCTTGAAATGGACCGCGACACCTTCATTCAAAAGGTCCTCGTCAAACAATTCAATCTCCGATACATCGTCGAAGGACCCAACTTCCGTTTCGGTTGCGATCGCAGCGGCGACATCGACCATCTGATCAAAGTCGGCCCCCCCCTCGGATTTGAAGGCATAAAAATCGGCCCCATCCACATCGACCTCGGCGAACATGGCGTTAAAACTGTCTCCAGCAGCCTCGTAAGAAAACTCGTCGCCGCAGGTCAAATGGACCTCGCCGCCGCCGCTCTTGGCCGGCCCTACATCCTCGTTGGAAACGTCGTCTCTGGTTGCCAACGAGGACGCACCATCGGATTTCCCACCGCAAACCTCGACGTCGCAGGCCAACTCCTACCCAAAAATGGAATCTACGCCGCTTACGCCGAACTCGATAACCTGCGACGCCCTGCCGCCGTCGTCATCGGACCCGCGCCAACTTTCAACCAGCCGACCACCGCCGTCGAAGCTTTCATCCTAGATTACAACGCCAACCTCTACGGCAAAATAATCCGCCTGCGATTCGCCCGGCGAATCCGAGATATCCTGAAATTTCCCGATCCTTCAGACCTCGTTCAACAAATCAAAAAAGACGTCGCAGACGTTCGTGAAATCCTGCAGCGAGAGGAAAACCAAAAACAATGATCCTGTCAAAAAATGATTTTCAGAAAATGGCCGACTTCTTCCGAATGCATCAGCGATTTCTCCTCGCCCCACACGAACGGGCCGATGGTGACGCACTAGGAAGCCTCCTGGCCCTTGCACACGCCCTCGAATCTCACGGCAAACAGGCAACCCCCATACTGCTCACAGACCTCTCCGAACGATATCGTTTCCTGGCAGGCCGAAACCTCTACCGCCGCGCACCAGACACCGCCCCACCCGACGCCGATGCACTCATCATCGTCGATACCGGCGTCCGGGTACAACTGCACGGATTGGAACAACTCCTTCATCGCTACGAAAACAAAACCGCCGTCATCGATCATCATTCCAGATGCGACCTCAAGCCTTCGATTTCTCTCATCGACGAACACAACCCTGCCACCGGCCTCATCGTCGCAAATCTGCTCCAACACATGGGCTGGATCAACGACCCCGTCATCGCCGCCGATCTCCTGACCGCCATCGGCGCAGACACAGGTTGGTTCGC
Source organism: uncultured Phycisphaerae bacterium (assembly GCA_964394135.1). GTDB lineage: Bacteria > Planctomycetota > Phycisphaerae > JAAYCJ01 > JAAYCJ01 > CAYMXC01. The sequence continues at coordinate 159 of CAYMXC010000458.1, read as the reverse complement.
CTACAGCAACACCACCGCAGATTGTTTCCAATGGGCTGCAAAACTCATCCAACTTGGCGCAGACCAGCGAGATATCTACGAAAAACTCTTCCTCTCAGATTCCCCCCAGCGATTCCGTCTCATCGCACGGGCAATGTCCTCCCTTCAGCTCCTGGCCGA
>CAYMXC010000457.1:2297-2536 GCA_964394135.1 uncultured Phycisphaerae bacterium | reverse complement strand
AGCGGACTTCCACTTAATTTGAAGGACAACACCCAATGAATTTACTCCAAGCAGCATTAAAAAACATCCAGCCTGTCGATGAAACTCTCGAGCCGCGACTGCGAGCCAGACTTGGCAACCTTACCAAGCCAACGGGCAGTCTCGGCTATATGGAAGACATCGTCACACGGTATGGTCTAATGATCAATTCACTCTATATGAAACCCGGCATAAAACGCATCTACACGTTTGCCGCAGCT
>CAYMXC010000457.1:0-2255 GCA_964394135.1 uncultured Phycisphaerae bacterium | reverse complement strand
GGCGTCGTGGAATCGGGCGTTACCTGTTACCCTAAGGCAGTCACACGTCAAATGGTGCTCAATATGCTCGCAGGCGGTGCGGCGATTAATGTGCTTTCGCGGCATGCCGGTGCGGAAGTAGCAGTTGTCGATATGGGCGTTGATGCCGATTTTGACGATTCACCGGGTTTGGTCCGACGCAAAATTCGTAAAGGTACAAACAACATCGAGAATGGTCCGGCGATGACTGCCGACGAAGCAATCCAGGCGATCCGCGTCGGAATTGATCTGGCCAACGAAGCGAAAAACAATGGCGTCAATATGCTCGGCACTGGCGAGATGGGAATCGCCAATACCACGCCGTCGTCAGCCTTGTTCGCGGTATTGCTTCCTTGCAGCGTGCAGGAAATCACCGGCAGAGGAGCAGGAATCAACGATGCGATGCTGACAAAAAAAATCGGTGTGATCGAACGGGCCATCAAAGTCAATAAGGTTCGACTGACCGATCCGCTTTCAACGCTTGCCGCTCTGGGCGGATTCGAAATCGCGGGCATTTGCGGCCTGTGCCTCGGGGCGGCGGCGAATCGCATTCCCGTCGTCGTCGATGGTTTTATTTCGACCGCCGGTGCTCTCGCGGCCTGCCGAATGTGTGACACCGTCAAACAATACCTGTTTTTCAGTCATTTATCGCATGAACAGGGCCATTGCGTATTTATGGAAAATTTCGGCGTCCGCCCGATTCTCGATCTCGACCTTCGGCTCGGCGAAGGAACTGGGGCGGCGATTGCGATGACGATCATCGATGCTTCGCTGAAAATATACAACGAGATGGCCACATTCGACAGTGCCGGTGTTTCTGGAGATAAAACAACATGAGTGAGACAATCAAAAGTAAGATAAAAATCGCTTGCCGAATGAAATTCTTCTTTGGCGGTCTCGTGACCGCGATGCGGACGCTCACGATATTTCCGATCCCCGGCCGAGATGCCGACTCGATGGCAAGTTCGCTGCCGTGGTTTCCAGTCGTCGGTGCAATTCTGGGCAGCATCCTCTATCTGATAGGAACATTATTGACGCGATTTATTATTCCCGACTGGCCCGAAACGGTAGCATTCCTCCTCGTTGCCGCGGGCATCTATGACACACGCGGCTTTCATCTCGACGGCCTTTCCGACTGGGTGGACAGCTTCGGGGCGATGAACAATCGCAAACGAATGCTCGAAATCATGAAAGACTCCCGTGTGGGCGCATTCGGCGTTATGGCATTGGCGATGATCCTGCTCGGCCAATGGATCGCCATAACTCGCTTGTGTGAGCAAGGGAATATTTTGTGGATCGTAGCCGCCTATATTGTCTCACGAACCGCTCAGGTCGAAATGGCAACCACATTACCCTACGCCCGTCCCGAAGGCGGTACCGCCGGTGCCTTTGTCGGCCAAGCCCAACCTCATCATCGTCGGATCGCGTTTTCGCTGGCGGCAATACTGTTATTCATCCTCTTCGGCTGGCAGGGTTTGATTGTTTTGCTCATCGGAGAAATTGTCCGCATCGGTTTTGGCTTCTGGTGTTATCGTCGTTTCGGCGGCGTCACCGGCGACCTCCTGGGCGCGTGCAGCGAACTCGTCGAAACAACCCTCTTATTTTTGATTGCTGCTGGATTTATAAAATTCATACTTTGAATTCTTGAAAATAATAGCGGGTAATTCCGAAACATCGGAACCACCCGCTTTATAATATTCTTGTCAATAATTTATTCACGCACGGCGTCGTCGTAGCATTGCCATTCCGCCCATCGCCAATAACGTCAGCGTTATCGGTTCAGGTACAGCAGCCATCGCGGCGTCATGAACTTCTTCGCTCATGCCGTTATTGAAAACCAGCCAGAGCGGATCGCTGGTATAAGTTGTTCCGTTATACGTCATCGTCAGCTCAAGGCTGAAAGCATAGATGCCGTTTTCAGGTGCAATATAACCAGTGTCACCGGGAACATTGCTGCTTTCGGCATCAGCCAAAAGCGACGTTGTGAAATGTTTGTGAACCGACCCATCTGATGCGACGCTCTGGATCAGTGAGCCCGTTTGCTCACCACTGTCAGCCGTCAGAGTACGCGAGTTGGTTCCCATCAGGAGTGTCACAATCGTATCTGTCGGCGGCTGCGTAAAATTGACATCACCCTCGCCGTCCCAATACAGCAGTGAACTTAAAATATTATATCGGAGCGTTGCCCCTGACGGCAGATTACCCACACCAGCCGCCTGATTGACACCGGGATCGCT
>CAYMXC010000456.1:0-2539 GCA_964394135.1 uncultured Phycisphaerae bacterium | reverse complement strand
TATATAATTATGTTTTGACACTTTTAAGCGAAAATCGTTTATAAAATTCTTCGATCTAGCCGCAACCATGCAGACTCATCCTTGCCGGATGAATCGTTTTTCTCATTCAAAAGATTTTCGCTTAAAAGTGTCGAAACATAATTATATAAACGATTTTACGACAAAGTTCAATACTCTGGAGAAGAAAATCGCCTTCTTGCATTTTTGTAATTTGCATTTGCACGCGGGTCTGGATATTCTAACCTAACACAGGAAGAAAGTCCACTTTGGAAAAAGGAACTGCATGAAAACTGAATATTCCCGACAAACGATCGATCTGAACCATGACTGGCTTTTTTTCGACGTCGATCTGACTGCAAAGTCGGTTTTTTCCGCTTCGGCAGCCAAGGCTCGAAAGGTCACCCTGCCGCATACCGTCCGCGTTGTGCCTTTGAATAATTTCGATCCGAAAGTTTACGAGCTGGTCCGCTGGTACCGCACTCAGTTTCGTCTGCCCGCGAGCGCCAAAGGCAAACAGATTTTCATTGAGTTCGACGGCGTAATGCTTGCCGCCAAAATTTTCCTTAACGGCAAAATTATTGGCGAGCACAAAGGCGGCTTTACGCCATTTCGTTTCGACCTGACCAAACACGCCAAATTCAACGCCCAAAATACCCTTGCCGTCCAGGTCGATTGCCGTGAACGGCCTGACATTCCTCCCTTCGGAAACATCGTTGATTATCTCACCTTCGGCGGCATCTATCGTGAAGTCCGCCTGATCATTACCGATCCGCTCCATATCAACGATATATTTCCTTTCGCCATTAATGTCCTGAAGGAAACCCCGGCCCTGCTCGTTCAATTCGACCTTCAGAACGCCGGACCTGCCCGCGAGGTTCAACTCAAGGCCGAGCTCATCGACGACACCGGCAAAACCGTCGCCCGGACGAATCGGCCCATAAGTCTCGGGGCCAAAAAATCGATTTCTGAAAATATCTGCCTGCAGGACCTCGGCAAAATCCGCCTCTGGGATCTCGACGACCCTTATCTTTACAAAGTTCGTATGACTCTCGAACAGAACGGGCAATCGTTCGACCAGGTTGAAAAAACCTTCGGCTTCCGCGAGGCTCACTTCGCCAAAGACGGCAAATTCTATCTCAACGGGCGACCGGTCAAGCTCATGGGCCTCGATCGGCATCAAAATTACCCATATCTCGGCCCCGCCGTCGGCTGGCGTATGCAGTATCGCGATGCGGAAATCTTAAAATATGATCTTGGGCTCAATATCGTCCGAACCTCGCACTACCCCCAGTCGCCTCATTTCCTCGATCGCTGCGACCAGATCGGTCTGCTCGTCCTGGAAGAAATTTCCGGCTGGCAGCATATCGGCGATGATAAATGGAAGGGCGTATCGCTCAATGAGCTGAAGGAGATGATCGTTCGCGACCGTCACCATCCCGCCATTATCCTCTGGGGCGTTCGTATCAACGAATCCAACGATGATCACGACTTCTACACACAAACCAATCAGCTCGCTCACCAGCTCGACCCGACACGACAAACCGGTGGCATCCGCTACATCCGCGAAAGCGAATTTCTTGAGGATGTCTTCACTTTCAATGATTTTTCAGGCCACGTTCAGGAGCCCAACCATCTGCCCTACCTGATCACCGAGTTCGCCGGCCACACATTCCCCACCAAATCGTTCGATAACCCCCAGCGTCAGATCGATCACGCACTGCTCCATGCCCGCATCCAGAATCAGCAAATGGGCAATCCGCAAATCGCCGGCGCCATTGGTTGGTGCGCATTCGACTATAATACTCATATGCAATTCGGCTCCGGCGACCGCATATGCTATCACGGCGTCTGCGACATCTTTCGTCAGCCTAAATTCGCCGCAGGCTTCTACAAAAGCCAGATCGATCCACGCCGCCGCGTCGTTCTCGAATTGGCCGATCTCTGGGCACCAGGCGACAGGTTTGACCCCAAAGGCTATCTCCTGATCTTTTCCAATTGTGATCAGATTGATGTCTTCGTCGGCGATAAAGCCCCCGTGACGATCCAACCCGACCGCCAGCGATATCCCAATCTACCCCATCCACCATTTTTCCTGAATATCCTTTATGAGCCGGTTGATCTGCTGCTGGTCGGAAAAATCAAAGGTAAGGTCGTCATCAAAACGAAATTCTCTGTTGATAAAATCCCCGTAAAACTTGCTGTCGCTGCCGATCATCCCTCGCTTGTCGCCGACGGCCGCGACCTGACACAGTTGAACTTTAAATTGGTCGATAAGTATGGCCACAACTGTCCATATGCCACCGGAGTGGTCACCGCTGTTGCCGGCGGGGTAGAATTGATCGGCGACAATCCCTTTGCCCTGGTCGCCGGGCAAGGCGCCTTGTATGTCCGTGCCGGTACGAAAAAAGGAACTGCAAAAATCACCCTTTGCTGTTCCTCCGGACACCGCGCAGAACATACAATTAAATTATTGTGAACGCATCGAAATATTTAAAATCTCAAAAGAAAAATGAAAAACCGCCGTATATAGGTTATGGGC
>CAYMXC010000455.1:0-2546 GCA_964394135.1 uncultured Phycisphaerae bacterium | reverse complement strand
GAAAATCATCCGATACCAAGGCTCGATGCGCAATTTTAAAGTTCTGCCAGGTCGATCCAATGGTCCCATTCCCTTCCGCACAGGTGACAAACGATACCGTCGCATCCTCAGTAAAACCACTTGGAATCGACTGGATCAGCGTCCATTCACCATCACCCACAGGGACCAGAAGTCCATCTTCACCCTGCTGCATTGGACGCCCATAGGCGTACAGGGCGCTGCCGATCCGTACCGCGCGAAGGGCAACCGCCGGATATCCCCGCAGGTTTTCAGGCCTGTTGAGATTGCCATTATTTATCAATGCCAGCATCTGCCAATCGTTATTGAAATAGCCAAAAAGACGCGAATTCCGAATATCGATGTTCTTGGCAGGATCGCTTACACTGGCGATGAGAAACCGCCCGTATACCGTATCATTCGTCGCCGAAATCGCTGAGTTATACGCGTAGAAATTGATCTGAATGTCGAAATCGCCGCTGAGCACGTAACCTGTCGCCGATTTATATCCCGCCCGACGAGCTCCGGTAGTTGTGGTATGGCTAGCGTAAACTTTTCCATACCCCTGGTACAAACTTGCATAAACCGAATCATAGGTCCATTGAATATCTTTTGTGCCGGATAGAAAACAATCCGATACAATCGGGACAGCCCAGGACACATTTACCATTAGTATCGCGAGTAATCCGGCACTTCGTATCATGATTGTTCTCATCTTTACTCCTTTCTTTAACTACTGGTCCTAAAGAATTGCCGTCCCAACCTTCTCTACCAACAGCAATCCCATGAATAACAAACCTGCCGTAAGCGGAAACCCAAGGCCCAAGCACATTGAAGAAGTGGGCTCTTGAGTATCATCCGCGTCGTCGCTGACTCTCTGGCCGACAAAGTTCGGTCTGCTCGGTAAACCTATCCATAAAAATAAAGATAAGTGTTTTAAGACCTTATTACTCTTCTTTCACTGAATCTGCTTCGATGAGTTCCAATGGAACCACGATTTTTTGAGGAGAATCTTTTTTATCCTGCCGGGTGATTTGCAGCATCCGTTGCATCGCTTTTCGGCCAATTTTCAAAGGAAATGTGGCCAGGGTGGTCGGCTTCGGCCGGCAGATTTTGATAAAATTATCATTATCGAACGTCACGATACTGAGGTCTGCCGGACATTTCAATCCGTTGGCCTGCAACGCATGGAGGATCATCGGCACACCCATCGACGAGGGCGTCACCAAGGCAGGTGGGATATCGCCTTGCGATATCCATTGCATCATCGCCGTCTCAAAAGCTTCCAGTTCTACTGCCTGCGTATAGCGACAATCCTTCTGCTGCAGCTCGACTCCCATTTTATTGAGCTGAAGTTTGAACCCATCGAATCGTTGTGACCACGAAATCACATCGGGAGGTCCACCCAGCCAGCCGATTCGTTTGAATCCTTTGCTCACCAGGTACTTGGCTGCCATCATTCCTCCCGTAACATTATCGGATATCACCGAATCGACCCCCAATCCTTCATGCTCGTGGTCAGCCAACACTACTTTAATCTTTCGTTCTAAAAGCTGCTCCACCAACCCCCGATCCGAATTTCCTAAAAGAATAACGCCGTTGGAACGCTGGTAACGGGACAACTGATCGTCGGTATTTTGACCCGTCTCCCAATAACTTACAGCATAATCAGTCTGTCCGTCTTCATGAGCTACCTGCTGAATCCCCTGAATCACCTGCATTTGGAAACCACCGGCCACCCTTTCGTTTTTGGGTGAAAGATGGCACATCACCAGCTCAATAAAAACAGGATACTTTCCTTCTCGTCGGCCCACCAACAGCCGTGCCCGCCGATTCGGCTGATATCCCATTTTCCGAACAGTCTCCAAAACAATCTGCCGTGTTTCTTCCGAAATATTGGATTTGCCGTTAATTACTCGCGAAACCGTCGAGTGGGTAACTCCCACTTGTTTCGCGATATCCCGAATTGTAACGATATTTGCCACTTTAAAAATCCTGCGACCGTTTTGGTTTTGATCATTATGCACAATTCACATATTTTATGCACACTGGTGCATTATACGAAATTAAGGCTTTTATGTCAATTGATTTATTTTATTGTAATTTTGTAATTCAAGATACGGCAATTCGTATAGGCGATCTGGAAGGATTTCCCCATAGAGTGCGTCTTGACATAATGACACTTTCTTGAGGACGGCAAACCGAGTATTTTCAGTGAAAGTGTTGGCGGTGAAGAAAAAGCAAAAATATTTCTTATAATGTAATGGTGTGTGTGATTTAGAAGGTTTTATAGATATCTGAGTTGTGGTATAGCTAGCGTAAACTTTTCCATGCCCCTGGTACAAACTTGCATAAACCGAATCATCGGCCTATTGAATATCTGTTGTACTCAGCAGGAAAAGATCCGATACGATCGGGACAGCACAGGACACACTTGCCATCATCATCGTGAGAAATCCAACGCTTCGCATCATGATTTTTTATCTTTCTTTTCTTTAAAAGAGATCATCTAAAACTCTACGAATGGCCTCGCTTTATCAACTTCACAG
>CAYMXC010000454.1:0-2571 GCA_964394135.1 uncultured Phycisphaerae bacterium | reverse complement strand
TCAGGATATTATGATGTGCTGTTGAACTCGGGCCCCGTAAGCAGTAGCCGCTTCTGATCGGCATTATGCTCAATCTTCTCATCATCCAGAAATATTTTACCCTGCGGTTCATAACCGGACCCTTCGATGCGAAACTGTTTCCCGCCCGCATATACCTTTACAACAGACATTCGGTTTTCGGTGATAGTGCCGGTCTTGTCGGAACAGATGAAATTGCAGCTCCCCAGTGTCTCGACTGCTACCAGCTTTCGGACAATGGCGTTTCGCTGTGCCATGCGCGGCAGCCCGACCGCCATGGTAACCGTCACAACAATCGGCAGCCCTTCAGGAATAACCGCTACGGCGATTGATATGCCGAAGAGAACCATCTCCACCAGGTCTCGTCCCATTACGACACCAAAAAGCACCACAATTGCCGCCAGCATTAATGCGACGGCTCCGATTATCCTCGTGAAGACGGTGAGACGGCGTTGCAGCGGCGTTGATTCCTTCTCGGTTCGCTCAACCTGGCGTGAGATACCGCCCAGCTGCGTCTGAAGGCCGGTAGCGATAATAATCGCCTTGCCGGTGCCGCCAGTGACCACCGTGCCCATAAAAGCCATATTAGCCTGATCGGCTATCGGCACGTCCTCTTCGGAAATCACCCGGGTGCTCTTGGGCGCCGGTGTCGATTCACCCGTCAGCATCGATTCATCGATTTCCAGATCCCGCGTTTCAAACAAGCGCCCATCGGCAGGGACCTTGTTCCCCGTTGTTAACGCGACGACATCGCCCGGTACCAGCTTGCTGGATTCGATACGGATCTCTTCGCCGTTGCGAACGACCGTGGCTTTCGACACACCCATTCTTTTCAGCGCCTGCATAGCCTTGTCGGCCTTGAATTCCTGCACGAAACCTATTATCGCGTTTATTATCACGACCGCGAGTATGACAGCCATGTCGATGTATTCCGCAATGAATATGGTGACCAGGGCAGCGACAATCAGGATAATTACAAGGGAATCTTTGAACTGACCAGCAAGAATCAACCAGGGCGGCTTGGCTCCTTTGCCTTGTATCTCGTTGGGTCCATATTCCTGATACCGTCTTTCGGCATCATCTGTGGCTAAACCATGCTCGCTGGTATTGAGTTCATTCCAGATCTCATCGACGCTCTTGCGGTAGAACATTAAACACTGACTCCTTATTCGGTATTGGGGGAGGCGGATTGATCCGGCACGGTTCGCGACAAAACCGTAACATACAAGCCTCGAAAGAAAACTGGCAAATATTATGCCGGGCCGCGTACATATGACAGTGATACCGCCCTGGTGGATGGGGCTGTCATTCGCTATTCCCAGTGAGTGACTGTCTTGACTTTCGCATTTTATGAAGGGCAGGGCCTATTCCCGATTCTACGATGTGAACACTTATAAGGAAGATTTTGCTGTTCATGTCAACTGATCGCTATATTCCTGCAAAAACTCATGTAATTTACAGTAATCACTGGGGATTCAGCCGTGAGCAATCTATTGGTCGCCGGTCACTTGACCTGGGTATCTTCACCAATCCTGATGACCGCCAGCGTGCTGTGGAAAAAATGCGAAATGAAGGACGCTGCTTGAAATAATCCAGAACCTTAGCCCGGAACAGTATCCTTATGACCTTAAAAGGAAACAAAAAGAAAATTTAACAAGATATCCACTTTTTTCCAATACATCCTTAAATTCACACATTCACCATGCCGTAAACCAGCAGAGTAGAAAAGTGCTGTGGCAACTTTTATATTATCTTTATTCTTTAAGCGTAAGGTTTATAAGCCTGAAGACAGGCTTTTGCCGATTTGTATTTGACCCGCTTTAAGATTTGGTGCAGCATCAATCATTGCATATGCTTCTTCTTTACTGAGAATAACTGGTTGGTAATGAGGCTCTTTCATTCGCCGCAGATCACCCATCATGTCTTTATCGGGACAGAAATGCTCACAGAAACATTTTATCCCGTAAAAGTTAATGTTATAGGTTCTGACTGAAAGTTTCTTAACATTATGAATGTAGAGCAGATATTCTTTGATTTCCTGTGGAGAAAGTAGCAGCGGTGAATGTTTAAATGATGTTAGTTATGCAATTGTACCGGTTTATGCGTAAGTTAACGGTGTAAGATGGTTTTTACTGCTGCGATAGCAGCTTTGTTCAATAGCTCAACTATGCCAGCATAGTTTGATCAGCCCGTTGTAAGACATTGAATGGGCAAACACTCTTTAGTAATATAAAGAGGGGCGTAAAAGATAAGACAAATATAACTAAAATATCTTATAGTTCTTGGAGGAACACAAAATGAGCGATGAAGAGCATAATATCCACGATTTTGATATCGCATTAATTTGCGAATATTTTTCCAGTTTGGATCGCCAAGGCCCAGGAAACCAGGAAGCAACAATAAAAGCATTGAGCTTTATTGATAATATACACGAAAATTCAAAAATTGTTGATCTTGGTTGTGGTACTGGAGCTCAAACTATAGTTTTGGCTCAAAACACTCCAGGGAATATTACAGGCATTGATTTATTCCCTGGTTTTATCGACAAACTAA
>CAYMXC010000453.1:0-2605 GCA_964394135.1 uncultured Phycisphaerae bacterium | reverse complement strand
GCGGCGCGGACCTTGCGCATAAGATCTAAGAAAAAATAAACATTATGCAGCGACAATAAGATCAACCCGAGCATCTCTTTGGCGTTAAAAAGGTGACGTAAATACGCGCGGCTGAAATTTTTGCAGGTATAACAGCCGCATTTTTCATCCAAAGGCCGCAGGTCATCGGTATAGGCGCAGTTTTTAATAATGATCTTGCCCTGGCTGGTAAAGGCTGTGCCGTTCCTGCCGTAACGGGTAGGGATAACGCAATCAAACATATCCACGCCCCGGTCAACAGCCTCCACTATATCGTAAGGATACCCTATACCCATGGCATAGCGCGGCTTTTCCGCCGGCAATATACCGGCGACGATCTCCAGGATATTATATATTAAATTGCTGCTCTCGCCAACAGAAACCCCGCCGATCGCATAACCCGGAAAATCCAGCTCAATCATCTTTTGCGCGGCTTCCTTGCGCAGGGCTTCGTAAGTAGCGCCCTGCACAATGCCGAACATCGCCTGCTTTCCGCCTGGCCCTAAAGCGTCCTTGGACCTTTTCGCCCAGGAGAACGTCCTCTCCATGGCTAACTTTGCCTGCTCAAGCGTGCAAGGGTAATGCACGCATTCATCAAGGGGCATAATGATATCCGAGCCCAGTGTTCTCTGTATTTCTACAACGTCTTCAGGGGTAAGGAAATGTTTTGAGCCGTCAATATGTGATTGAAACTCCACTCCCCGGTCGTGCATCTTGCGGAAAAGCGCCAGGCTAAAAACCTGGTATCCGCCGCTGTCCGTAAGGATGGGCTTATCCCAGCCGATAAATTTATGTAAACCCCCGGCTTTTTTGATCACCTCAAGCCCGGGCCGCAAGAATACATGGTAAGCGTTGGAAAGCAATATCTGCGCGCCTGCCTCTTCCACCATCGTATCGCCCCGCTTGAGCAGGATCGTATCACCCGCCGATCCTGTGTTGATCGCTTTTTGAATTTTAGCGAAAGGTGTAGCTTCACTCAGACCATCGTTGCTGTCAGATCCCTCGCTGGAGGATACATAATAGGTAGTTGCACCCGCCACCGATGAAACTATCAGCAAAAGTCCACTCAGCATCAACAAAAACCCGCGTCTTCTCATAGCTCTTCTCCTTTGAAAAAATTAAATAAATCCAACCAAAACGTTTTCATTCTTACTTTTTCAAAACAATCGAGCGATCTCGAATTACTCAGACTGAAACCCTTGCGGTGGAGGCCCGAACGACCATTTCCACCGGTAAAATCGAATGCTGCACCGATTGGCCGGAAATTAAGGCCACCAAATTCCGAACGGCAGTCCGACCGATCTCCTCCCATGGCTGACGAATCGCCGTCAAAGGCGGTACTGTATATTCAAGACTGGAAAAATCATCGTAGCCGCAAACTGATACATCTTCAGGAACACGAACGCCGAACCGATGCAGCATCTGAAGCATGTACATGGATAATTCTATACCACTGGTGATCACCGCTGTCGGCGGTTGGGATGTCCCGAACATCTTACGGAAAACGTCTTCCTGCTGATCTACGATGTGAAAATTACTGAAAGACAGGTTGTGAATCCATGTCGGATAAATATTCAGGTTTTGAGACGCCATCAATTGACAATAAGTATCGAACCGTCTCATCGCACTGAAGTTCACGAATGAAACATTCAGAAGACCGATTCGCCGATGACCAAGCTCGAACAGATGGTTCATCAGCATCTTAATCCCCATCTGGTCGTCCGCACGAACCAGCGGATATATGGAGCCGTCGCCGCCAATCGTAATGGACTTGATGCCCCTTCGATTCAATTCCGCCTGAAGACCCAGCGACGACGGGTCCGTTGCATCGATAATATAACCAGCCGCCTGCATTCCATTCTGATTCGAATTAAATACCTTTGAGGAATCAACGATGAAACATTCCCAACCCAGCCGATCGGCTTCCAGATGAATCCCGTGATTCACTCCAATAACAAAGTTGCCCGATTCCCGCGACTTCAGCTGCCGGGAATGAAAATTTAGCAACCCAATCAATCTGGTCTTCGTATTGTTAGGTCGATCGACAACAAAAGTTCCTTTCCCCGTTATAATATTCACCATCCCCTTCTGGGCCAGCGCCTGATAGGCCTGACGCGCCGTTCGATAATTAATTCCCAGGTGTTCAACAATTTCCGGAACGCTTGGCATCCGCTGAGAAGGCTGCAATACATTCTGAGCGATCAAATGCGAAAACTGCAGCTCGATCTGATGGTAAATCGGTGATGGGTCTTTTCGATCTAGTTTTATCCGCTCTAATAGGTCCATTATCACCTGCTTATTATGTACAGATATGCAGCCTTTAGCTAACACACTGTCATGTTAATGTATTTCCCCGAAAAATGCAAGTTTTTTCTCGACGTCAAACCAATATTTAGATACCTATGTACATATTGCAATTGGAACGCGATGTCGGTTGTGTCTTTCATTATATTCGTTATGGCTTATACTTTGGACCCGAAACGGATAAATATCTAATGGTATTTATCTGATCATCCCCAAATTACCGGCCGCCGCTTCCAAAGAAACGCAAAATAAGGTCTTCAACATAAATTTCAACACGCACTTA
>CAYMXC010000452.1:0-2606 GCA_964394135.1 uncultured Phycisphaerae bacterium | reverse complement strand
GGTTGTACTCCTATTTCCGGTTTATAGAAGACGAATACGGCATCGTCCTCGTTCCAAGAGGAAAATAAAATCATACAAAATCGAAAAACCGTAAGAAATTGCTCTTCCCGGTTGCAATGAAAAACAACCTCATATTAAAATAGTAAGCAAAATGAAAGTAAACATAGTTTTTTTAACCTGCCTGTTGGGATGGACAGCTTACGCACAAAAACAGGAGACCTCCATCAATTGGGTTCATATTTCGAGTAGGACCGGAGGAATTGAAGCACCTAATAAGGGCACTGAGCAAACCTCAGCAGCCGTTGCCGATTTCGATAAGGATGGCATTAATGATTTTTGCATCACAGAAAGGACACAATCTCCTTCCATAGTTTGGTATCGGCGCAGCGATAAAGGCTGGGATAAATATATGGTCGAAAACGAGGCCATGTCGCCTGAAGCCGGAACCGTGGCATGTGATGTCGACGGCGACGGCGATATGGACATCATTGCCGGGGGAGACGGCGGAAAAACGAAAGAAGTTTACTGGTGGGAAAATCCTTATCCGGACTTCCGGAAAAATACTCCATGGAAAAGATATTTAATTCATAAAGGCGGGGCCAAATACCATGACCAGATAACCGGAGATTTCGATGGCGACGGCAAAACAGATTTGGTATTCTGGTCGCAAAGAAATGAATTAGCTTTATTTTTCGTTCGAATTCCCGAAAATCCCAAGGATCCTTCGGCATGGAAATGCATTCCGATATATAAATATTACGATGACGGACAGATGCAACAGCGCGGCACCTATCCGAATTTTAAGACCACCAATGAGCATGAAGGACTTACCAAAGCAGATATTGACGGAGACGGCATTCAAGACATCATAGGGGGTGGATATTGGTTCAACTATTTGGGAAACGACAAATTTGCAAACAACATGGTTGATGCTTCGTATACCTTCAGTCGGTGTGCTGCCGGCCAATTTATTGAAGGTGGGCGTCCTGAAATCATCTTGGTTGTCGGGGACGGAAAAGCTCCACTCAATCTTTATGAATACAAAGATAAAACATGGGTGCCCAAAACCATCCTTCAAGAAGTTAATAACGGACACACCCTTTCATTTTGACGGCGACGGCAATTGGGATCTCTGGAACGCCGAAATGACTTTGGACGGAAATACAAATGCCGAAAACAGGATATTGTTGGGAGACGGAAAAGGAAACTTCCCTAAAAAAATCGTTATCTCAGCAGGCATCGATGTGCACGAATCGGAAATAGCTGATTTAGATGGCGATGGCGATTTGGATATTCTTGGAAAACCATATAATGGGGATACTCCCCGACTTGATATCTGGTTGCAAAATGGCACAGGAAAAATAATCTCAAAATACAGCCGTGCCTCCGCGGTCAATTGGCTCGAACCTGTGATTCCTCAAGGATTTGGCGTGAATATCCACTTCACGGATGCACGGCCAGGCGAAATGGAGATGCTGGCCGCCGCGGGTGTAAAATGGATTCGTATGGATTTCACGTGGGAAGCAACGGAACGTGAACGAGGAAAATACGATTTCTCGGCGTATGAGCGACTTGTGACCTCCATGGAGAAGTACGGCATCCGTGGTCTTTTCATCTTGGATTACGGCAATCGTTTATATGACGACGGATTAGCTCCTCATACGGATGAAGGCCGTGCAGCTTTTGCGCGTTGGGCAGCAGCTGCAGCAAAACACTTCCAAGGTCACAATATCCTTTGGGAGATGTACAACGAACCGAACATCGGCTTTTGGAAACCACAACCCAATGTGGAAGACTACATCAAACTGGGCATCGAAGTAGGTAAGGCAATCCGGAAAGAAGCTCCCGGTAAGAGGTATATCGGACCAGCAACCTCTCAGATTGATATGAAGTTTCTGGAAGCTTGTTTTCAAGGCGGACCATTGGATTACTGGGATGCCGTCTCTGTTCATCCATATCGCCAGACTTCACCGGAAACCGCTCTTCCCGAGTATGAAAAACTAGCGGAACTTATTGTCAAATATGCACCAAAGGGAAAGCAAATCCCGATCATTTCGGGAGAATGGGGTTATTCGGCTGCTTGGCAAAACTATGACGATGAGCGGCAAGGAAAGTATCTCCCCCGCCAGTGGCTGACCAATATTGCAGCAGGCATCCCCATCTCGATTTGGTACGATTGGCATGACGATGGATCAAACCCGAAGGAACCGGAACACCATTTTGGTATGGTGGCTTATCCATATCATGAAGGACGAGATCCGGTTTATGATCCCAAGCCGGCATACTTGGCAGCCAAAACGCTATGCCAATCGCTCAACGGATACACGTTCGTTAAGCACATCCTACCTCCTGATGGGAACAATGAAAACTGCTTCGCTCTCCGTTTCGAGAAAAACGGTAAAATTGTTATCGCTGCGTGGTGCAGCAAAGACGGACAAACGCAGGAAGTTAAGCTCTCGATCCCCCGCGGTTCGTACCGGATAATCGATTATTTGGGATCTGATTTAGGCTCTCAAAGGGTAAGCAAAGATGGTTTAACCCTTAAACTAACCGATACCCCCGTGTACATAATTGCACAGTAATGTTTCGATAAAAACCCGCTTGAA
>CAYMXC010000451.1:0-2611 GCA_964394135.1 uncultured Phycisphaerae bacterium | reverse complement strand
ATAATTCGCGAAAAAAACTTTCGCCGAGCCGTTTGCGCGCCTTGGACAAAACACTATGTTAAGTATTAACATTATGTGAAATTCGAAAATGTTGTATTGCGGCATAGATATTGGAACGACGAACACCAAGGCGGTTCTGCTCGACGATGAGTATGGATTGCGGGGCCGCGTCAGTATTGCCTGCCCGGAACCGGACAAAAACGGTACGATTCCCTCTGGTTTGTGGCATGAGCATTTTGTCAAGGTGATGGAAGAATTCAAGGGGCGGAATCTTTTCGGAAAGGAACATGTCATATGCAGCATAACCGGCCAGGGAGGCAGTTTTGTCCTTCTGGACAAGGGTTATAAGCCTGTTTCGCCGAGTTACAGCTGGACGGGATCAGCGCCGGAGGCGGTGGTTGATGAGTTTGAGCGCGTTCTGGGGCGGCAGCATGTTTACCGGACAACCGGATGGACGCCAGGCGGCTGGCTGATGGCGACCAAGTTGAAGAATATGAATGACGAGAGAGGATTTCCAGATGGAACGCGCTATATCGCTACGGTTCCTGAGAGCATTCATGCTCAAACTGGCGGTCGATTCGTCAGCGATGTGACCCATGCGCAGATTACCGGCATGTTCGATTTTAACAAGCAGGAATGGGCGGGCGATATTCTGCATTGGAGCGGAGTTGAGGCGGAGATGCTGCCGGAAGTTTTCAATGGTCCGCAGATTTTTGAGGAAGGTGTTTGCGTGGGAGGATGCCGGTTTTCGCTGGCAACGAGTTTGCATGATCAGTATGCGGCAGATGCTGGAAATCGAACATCGGTATCCGAATATCAAGCTGATCATCGCGCATGTGGGTCGTGCCTATTGTCCGGAAGATGTTGGGAACGCCTTTGACGTACTATCCAAGGCAAAGCGGATGATGTTCGATATTTCTGCCAACACGAGCAGGGAGAATTTCGAGAAGCTGATTCGCAGCGTAGGGTCCCGACGAATCCTGTTCGGTAGCGATCTTCCCATTTTGCGGATGCGGACACGGCGGATATGCGAGAAGGGGAATTATGTGAACCTCATACCGAAAGGTCTTTACGGCGACGTTTCCGGTGACGGGCATATCCGGGAGATCGAAGGCGAGGATGCGGAATGTCTGACTTTTTTCATGTATGAGGAGATCAACGCTTTTCGTGAGGCGGCGGAGGCATGTGGTTTGACCGCAGCCGACATTGAAAATGTTTTTTATAAAAACGCGAAAGATTTGATAGCAAAGGTGCGTGGTTTTTCACGCAAAGGCGTGTGATTTGGCAGCAGACCGGCGATGCCGCGGCTAAAAAAACAGAAAATATTGAAAAAGCTCTCACTGGAACCGGTACATAATTTTGAGGCAGGTTATTCCAGGGAACAACCCGTAAACCAATGTAATGCACATCTTTCGATATTTCCATTTGTTGATCTTTCCTCCTGTCCGATGATCGCCTGCGAACAACGGTTATTCTCAAAAGATTACCCCCAGAAGTATCCATAAATCATACCGGAAATCGTAGCCATTACAACCACCAAGCTGCAATATACAACGGTCTTTTTCGTTCCCATAATTCCACGAAGAACTAGCATACTCGGTAGCGACAAGGCCGGACCTGCCAGCAGCAATGCAAGTGCCGGTCCCTTGCCCATACCCGAGCCGATGAGTCCCTGTAAGATCGGCACTTCCGTCAGCGTGGCAAAGTACATGAAGGCTCCGAAGACAGACGCCAGGAAATTGGCTCTGAACGAATTCCCACCGACAGCCGCCTGAATCCAGGCATTGGGGATCAGACCTTCCTGTCCCGGTCGTCCAAGCAGTGCACCGGCAATGAGCACACCGAAGAAGAGCAGCGGCAAAATCTGTTTGGCAAAGCCCCACGTCGCAGCGAACCAGTCGCCAGCTTCGCCTTCGTTTTTGCTGGTAATTGCAGAAAGTCCAACGACCGCAGCGGCGAAGGGAATCATCGGCTGCTGCGGAAATATGATGCCAAGGAATGCCACCGGTATAGCTGCCAAAGCGATGTTCCACCATCGCAAACCGAACCACATTACCAGGATGATGGCGAACCCAATCGTGAAGAAACTGCTGATCGTCCACTTGGCGGCGTAAATTGCATGCCAGATGCCCGTATCGTATTGAGGCTTGCCCCAGTTTGCAAAGACGAGGATGCCGACCATCGCTGCAAAGTAGAGAATATTCTGCCACAGCGGTCGTGCGACCTCTGGCTCGGGCATACCCATCTGAGCTTCCACCTTGGCGATTTCCTCTTTGCGATAGATCAGATGCATGAGTAACCCAATGATGACGCTGAAACTAATGGCTCCTACCGCACGCGCCACTCCCAACTCCAAACCGAGAATACGAGCCGTCAAGATAATCGCCAGAACATTAATAGCCGGACCTGAATAAAGGAACGCCGATGCCGGTCCGATGCCCGCTCCCCTCTTCTATATCCCGCCAAAGAGCGGCAAAAAGGTACATGAACACACAGAAGACTCTCATGGATGAGATCAAAGAAGCCCTGGCCGAGATCGTCAAAATACTCAACATAGGAGACCATACATGAATACCTTGCTTGCTTTGTTTATCCTGTTCGCGGTTGTCTC
>CAYMXC010000450.1:0-2613 GCA_964394135.1 uncultured Phycisphaerae bacterium | reverse complement strand
CAATCCCCTTTTTTACCAGTGGGTTTTTTTATTTTCCTTTGCTGCCGCGCCAGAATTTTTTCTTGTCGGCTGAATTTTTCCTGCACATATGAAAGAAAAATTCAAGAACCGTTGTTTGGCGGATATAATATCACGGCAGTGACGTAAGGATAGGTGGTAAAGGGTTCGATGACACAGAATGAGCGAATAGAGAAGTTGAAGGCATTTCTGGAACTGGATCCCAAAGATTCGTTTCTGCTTTTTGCTATGGCCATGGAGTTAAAATCGCAACAGCATTTGAACGAAGCTCTTGATTATCTCGATCGAGTTCTTGCGATTGATCCGGACGTTACGGCCGCCTATTTTCACAAGGCGCAGATTCTGATTCATCTTTCGCGTCGAGATGAGGCAAAAAATATTCTTCAAGCCGGTATTCCCAGAGCTTTGGGGACCGGTCACTTCCACGCGAGGGATAAAATGAAAGAACTCTTGGAGCAGTTGGAAGCAGAGTAATTTGATTTCCTGACTGCAGAGGCGCAGTGATTTTAATATTTCCGGTTTTTGATCGGTGATTCGATTCAACTCAGAGAAACTTTGGCCAATTTAGCCTGTTCACTTTCCGGGGCGATTTCGACAATTGCCTGCCAGGACGCCTTGGCCTGATCGTGCATGCCGATATTTTCCAGTGCCTGTGCCATAGCTGCCAGTGCGTCAACATGCTGGCCGTTTCGATTGAGGGCTTTCTCGAATTCCTCGACCGCTAGGTGATAGCGAGCCTGATCCGAGTAAATTAAGCCAAGCTGATAATGGACGTCTACATATTCCGGTTTCAGTTTTACTGCTCGTTCAAAGTAGGTGGCAGCCTCTTGTGTTTCGCCCAATTCGACCAAGGCCAGGCCCAATTTTACTAGGGCCTTGACGTAATCGGGATTGATTTCAACGGCCTGTTTAAATTGTTCAACGGCATCCGCCGTCTTACTTTGAGCCTTCAATAATAGACCATATCGATAGTGCCAATCCGCCCGATCCGGGTGTTCCTCCAGCGCGGAGGTAAACCGTTCAGCTTGGATGTCCAGCAGTTGTTTGGCCACGGTGCGATTGTCTGCGCAAGGATCCAGATAATCCTTCGCTGCCTGGGCCGCGGATGCTTTGAGTTCCAGTCGTGCCATTTCGGCAAACAGCATGGTCGTATTCGGTTCGACTGCCATGGCCAGTTCAATGGACTCTGTCGCTTTTTTCTCCTGGCCCGTGTGTGACTGCGCCACCGCCAGACCGACGTAGGCGTTGAGCAACCGATCGTTGGCGTCGATAGCCCGGCTGAACCACTGGGCTGCCGCTAGATATCGGCCCAGTTTGATGTGGTATGTACCGTATTTGACCATGGCTTCAAGGTAACCGGGGTGGATATCCAAAGCGGTCTGGTAATTTTTCAGGGCATTTTCGTCGTCGCCCAGTTTGGCATAAAGCTCAGCCAGTTGCAGGTAAGTATCGGGGAATTCTCCCTGTTTTTCCAGCAATTCTTCCAGGACTGCAATCGCTTCGTGATATTGGCCTGCCTTGACGTATGCCCTAACCATTTCGTTTTCCATTTCCCAATTGTCCGGCTCGATCGTCAGGGCAACCTGATATTCTGCTGCCGCTTTTCTCGCCTGGCCGTTATTCAGATACAACCCAGCAAGGATGGTGCGCATAGACACATCTTCGGGATCGATTTCGCAAAGCTGACGATAATGTTCGATGGCATCATCCATTTGTTCGTTTTTTAATGCGATTGCCGCCAGGCGCTGATGGGCATTAATCAGATTTGGTGCTATTTGAAGTGTCTGCTCATAATAATCGAGTGCTTTGTCTTCATTTTTCATTGTTTCATAAAGGAATCCCAGGGCAAAGAGAATGTTTGCATTTTTTTTGTATTCCTGGTGGAGTTCATCCAAGACAGCCGTCGCCTGATCCCGCCGGCCCAACCGTTCCAGGCAGCATGCGAAGATCATTTTTGCCTCTAAAGAATTCGGCTGGTTGGTCAGTAATTGTTTGGCGTATTCTGCGCCTTTTTCCGGCAATCCTTCACGATAGAAACTAACCGCCGCTTTCAGCAGCAGGTCTGGGTCGCCAGGCCGTTCGGCCAAATGAATCTTCAACACCTTTGTATCAGCTTTGTATCCCTGGAGCGATTTACCGAAAATGCACCATAGACTTCCGACCAGGCCTTTGCCCAATATTTCCAATGTTTGTGACATAGTGCTTGCTTCTTCCTGCCGATCAGGCGGCTAAACTTTCCAGTGCGTCCTTTGCGGCGTGAAATTCCCTGTTGATTCCCAAGGCTTTTTCGTAATGTGTGCGGGCTTGCTCTATCGAGCCCTGTTTGCGATACATGTTTCCCAGGAGGTAATGTACATCGGCATAATTCGCTCCCTGCCGGATCGCTTCTTTCAATCGATCGATCGCGATCTGATCCTGGTTGGTCTGCGCATACAGTTTGGCCAGCTGGATCAGTGCGGTGATGTAGTTTGGATTAAGTTCGATTGCCTTTTGTGATTCGGCGATAGCCTGTTCGCTTTGTCCGAGCCGCTGGTAAATGCAGCTGCAGTGATAGTGCAAATCGGCGTATTCCGGGTTTCGTTCCAGTGCCGGCAT
>CAYMXC010000449.1:0-2623 GCA_964394135.1 uncultured Phycisphaerae bacterium | reverse complement strand
GCTGAAAGAAAAGAGAAGATGGTGCGTCGAGACGCACCCTACAAGCTTTTTTAAACGAGTCGATGCCCCAATGTCGTCGTGGCGGTTTCCATCTCGACTATTTTCATCATGGCGAAATCCAATCCCAAAACGCAGGAGGATGATCCTTCTTGATCCCTATTTTTTGCACGAGATGTTCCATGGTAATTCCCTTGTCTTCGAGTGGATTCTCGGTAGACTGTCCCTGTGCGAAAGGAGGTGAAAAACGAAAGACGTGGAAGGAGATTTTCCGCCTTTTCCCGCATCTTTCCGCCCCGTCTCGCTTCCCGCGTCGGCTTACAAAAATGATCGCCCTTTGTTGTCGATTTTCTCTGATTTTATTATTTGACCGATCCGAACGATTCACGGGCCTGGATGACTTTTTTGGCAACGGCTGGGGGCAGGTTCATGGCGCCAACCACTTTGGCGGTCGCCTGTCGAATGGCGGAATCACTTTCATCGATCACCTGTTTTTGTAATTCATTTACCTGGGCTGCAGTGAGTTTGCTGGAATTTGCCCGAATGGATTCGCCGAGCAGGTTGAGCAGTTCAATTTTCTGTTCGGGGGACTTTCGTGTAATTGCGGCATCTGCCAGATTTCGCTGGGCGGCATCGGAACACAGCAGGGAGAGGACTTTTGCCGCCTGCAGTCCGAGGGTCCAATCGTCGCCGTTCATTGCCGAGGCCAGGCTTGGCCGGGCGAGTTCCACGTTATATTGTGGCAGATGAATTCGAGCCAATCGTTCCAGAGCCTGAGTCGCCAGGAGGGCGTTGGCTTTAATCTGCTTTGGCGTCAGGATTACTCGCCCTAATTGTTTTCTCAGTTCCGTTGCGCGACCGGCCAGTAACTGGGCATTGATGACTGTAATCGATCGCGATACCGGGCTTGCGGCCGATTACAGTCTGTGCGTCGGCGAGTCGATCCGGGGCGACGGTTATCACGATGGGCACGAGCTTGAGCAAGGGGTTGGATCGAATCTGCTTGATGGCTTGATCGGCGGAAGGTGTCTTTAATGAATAATCAAGGACGATCAGTTCAACATCGGCGGCACACTTGGCCAGGAAAGTATTTGCGGCATCGAAGGCTTCGAAATCGCTGGGGGCGTAACCAAGTTTCTGGGCCAGAGCGGACACTGCTGCCCGGCGGGTATTATTGGGGACGATTACGACCAGAGTGGGGTTTTTGGAATTATTTATGGCGTTGCCGAGGACAGGCACGACGTCGTCCATTCCCGGATATTTGTCGCAGGGAGCGGCCCAGCCCAGTGCCAGGGCTGCATACAGCCGGATCAACTGGTGACGATGATTCAGGGCGGACACAATCGGCTGGGCATTATCGATGGTGGCAAGGATATCGTTTCCTGCCACTTCCCGCAGAGCTTCGAGAGCGGCCAGTGCTACGACTACATCGTCATATTTGAGGGCCTGATTGAGTGCATCGAGTCCGTAGGTAGTTCCGGCGGTACGGAAGAAATACTGTACATCGGGGAAATCGTTGCTGTGGATGGGATCGACCACTTTATCGGAGAGTTTGGATGCGCGATCGGTATTTGCCATCAGCCAGAGAGTCAGTGCACGGCGATGACCGGTGTTGTTGTCGAGTTCCAGGGAGCGTCGCGTTGTTCGCATCGTCATCAGTTCGTAATAGATTTCCCAAGGTACCTGTTGAGGCACGAGTTTGCCGTCTTTCCACAGCCAGAGATTCGGCTGTTCGGCTGTAACATCGGGAGCCAGGCCTGCGACGCGGACCGTATCGCTGCCTGGGCGTACGGCGCTATCACGTTCATAGTATCGCAGAGCCAGTTGATAGAAGGCTTCGGCGGCATTGGCACGGGATTGATATCTGGGATTTCGTGTTATGATGGCTTCGATCGCCCGTGTGGCGGCGGCGCGAACAGGGGCTGAAGTTTTCGGGTTTTCAACGAAGGTTTTGAGGTACGGCAGGGACTGCGAATAATCCAGCCTGCTCAGGGCATCGATCACGAGCAATTTCGGTCGGTCCGGCAGGTAAGGCAGGGCGGCCAGGAGCGGCTCCAGGGCGTTGGGTCCCAGGGCGACGAGGGCTTCGATGAGTTTGGGCTGGAGACTGGCGTATTTTTCGTTGCCGAGATAATCGAGAATGACTGGTACGGCATATTCGCCGGTTTCCCGCAGCCGTTCGATGGCCTGGAACTGAGCCCGTGGCGTGCCGGCCAGCCGATCGATCTCCGACTGGACTCTGGAGACATCTCGTCGTCGCAGCTGCCAGCCTTTATCGATCTGGTCCAGTGCGGCGCGTGCCAGCGAACCCATCTGTGGGTCGCATTCAAGTCGGGTTAGGATCTGAACCGCACGTGGATCTTTTTCGGAAAATTCCAGGGTTTTTACTGGATCAACTTTCCGATCTATATAGGCCTGCAGGTAGGCTTTTCCATATTCCATTCTTCCGATCTTCAAATAGTAGACGGCGTCGGTCCAAAGATTTTCATCGGTCAGATCTTTTTGGACTTCGACCTGGGCCATGGCAAGTCCGCCGGCCAGTAAGATCATCGCACCAGTAAGGCAGGAAGTAATAAAACGGCGATTCATGATCAACTCCCAATTTTAGCCACAAGAATTTTTACCT
>CAYMXC010000448.1:0-2626 GCA_964394135.1 uncultured Phycisphaerae bacterium | reverse complement strand
CGAAATTTACATTCGTGAGCGTCGTGAAGAGTGCTTTGACTGTAAAAACGTTGATTTCGGCATCTTGCGCACCTGATTGTCCAGCCCGATCGGCATACATGGAAATGCCTTTTATCGCATAAATAAGCATATCCTGCAGTGCCGCGGTTTCGGGATCCTTACCGCAGACACCATGGGCTGTACATCCGCTTCCCCTGGCTGTCTGCTCACATTGATAACAAAACATATTCATCGTAAAAACCCCTTTCTGTTCAATATTACGAGCTTTTCGTCGCTTCTCCCAATTGCCGACCGAATTCCCTGCATGCAACCAAATCTTCCGGCTTCGGCTGCCACTTGCAGCGTATGCCTTCACACACAATCGGAATCTTGCATTCCTGCAAATGTGATTCCAAAACCTTCACGCATTCTCCACTCCAGCCGTAAGAACCAAATGCTCCACCGATCTTGTTTCGAAACTTCAAGCCTTTGATATCGTGCAAAATGGGCATGAGCGACGGCAACAGGCCGTTGTTGAGCGTGGGCGAGCCGAAAATCAGCGCCTTGGCCTTGAAAGCCTCCACAAGCAAATCGTTACGATCCGTAACGGCGGCATGAAGCAGTTTATACGGCACGCCCGTGTCGGCCAGACCGTCCCCAATCGCTTCGCCCATCTGCCGTGTGGCATTCCACATTGTATCGTAAATGATGACGGCTCGCTTTTCCGGCTGTTGCTGAGCCCATTGACTGTACTTGCCGACAATATCAAACGGTTCTTTCCGCCAGATGACTCCGTGACTCGGAGCGATGATATCCACCGCCACGTTCATCGCCCTGAGTTCTTCGATCTTCTTCGTTACCAGCGGGCTGAACGGCGTGAGGATGTTGACATAATACTTAAGCGCCTCCTCAAACAGTTCCTCCTGATCGACTTCGTCATTAAAACGAAATCCAGCCGCATAGTGCTGGCCGAACGCGTCGTTAGACATCAGAATTTTGTCGCCGGTCAGATAGGTGAACATGCTGTCAGGCCAGTGCAGCATGGTCGCTTCGATAAAGACCAGATCATTTCGGCCGATGTTGATCTTATCACCGGTTTCGACGGTCCTGAAATTCCATGACCGGTGATAGTGACCTTCGACACTCTCCCTTCCGCGTTTGGAAACCACAAGTGTTGCATTCGGAGTCAGCTCCATAATGGCGGGAAGGGCGCCCGAATGGTCTGTTTCCGAATGATTGCAAACAACAATGTCGATTTTCGCCGGATCGACAACTTCGCGGAGATTGCGCAAAAATTCCTCGCGGAAAGGCCCCCATACCGTATCGACCAGAACTGTTTTTTCGTCTCGGATCAGATATGCGTTATAGCTGGACCCTCGGTGTGTCGAAAGTTCGTGGCCGTGAAAATGTCGCAAACCCCAATCGACCACACCAACCCAGAAAACGTTTTGCTTCAGTTCTACAATCATGGCTGCATCTTCCTTTATTAATAAAAGTTATGTTGTTTGTTTCAATCTTGTTGTGTGGAAAGTTTCGTCTTTGTCAAATGCTCGCAGACCTGCCGGTTAATCTGTTGAATTAAATCGCCAAAGACGCATTCAGCCTTTTTGCAAACCGGTTTATGTAACAAACATTTAACTTCCGCAAGTTTTCCTTCTATCGCCTCGTAAATTTCCAACAGGCTGATCTGATCCGCCGGCTTGCCAAGCGAGAATCCACCCTTAGGCCCGCGCGTAGACTTAACCAGTTCAACCCGCACAAGCCTTTGAAGCACTTTCGCCAAATGGGCTTCGGAAACATCCATGACCCGACTGATTTCCCCTGCCGAGGAAGTCTTCGACGGGTCTCTCGCCAGTATTAACATGGCGTGGATGCCCAGCGACGCCGCTTCCGAAATTTTCAGTACATGAGACATATTTTGGTTCACCAATTTAAGTATTCAGGTAACAATATACCGAAATACCTGATCGTGTCAAGACAAAATTTTTCGCCCTTGTCTTTTTTTGATCCATATAGACTCCCCCTTTGCAGTAATTTCGTTTTTATATTCCTTGAACTATACAGAAAATGCACAAAAGATAAACACTTTTAGAATAACGATTCAATAGATATTACGAATTACTCTGTCTATCTAGAGCCACCGTATAGTGTTCCTGTCCGCTCCGCCTACTAAATCGCCATCATTTCCTGTGGTACTTCGCCGAAAATTGGCGGCCCGTATTCTGAAAATGTGAACAAAGACATTATGCGATGTCCGTCATAATCGAGAACTCGTAACTCGTCGGTTTCTAGCAGATCTTCACACACAAGGCGATAATGGTTTCCATAGCGTTCGCGTACCAGATCGATAGGCAATTCGAAGGCAAGGAATTTTCCTATACCCTTTTTCGCCAGGTTGCTGAGGAATCTGGGAGCGGTCAGCGATTCACAACAGGTGATGACAACGATGGGCCCTGAGCTGGTATACAGAATTGCACTTTTCATAACACACCTCCCCATAAGATGACTTTGAACAAGTTTCACACAACAATCTGCTTTGCATCTCACCATTTAATTATACACGCTTTTTTCAAACAGATAAAGATACGGCTGGCCGGCCCGACCTGTGTCCTTGTGATTAACGTTGCGGGGTGCTTGTTGTTCTTGG
>CAYMXC010000447.1:0-2638 GCA_964394135.1 uncultured Phycisphaerae bacterium | reverse complement strand
AATCGGGGCGAAAGGATTCGAACCTTCGGCCTCTTGGTCCCGAACCCGTTAAATGGCTATAAATGCTTATCTGCAAATATCTTACATTACAATCTATTACCGCAACTCTATTTATGACATGTATTTTTCGTTTGAAATATTTTTTGTAAAATTTTATGGTGTTGTCCAATTTCGTCCAACAAACCGAACCTCCTGGTCTTCGAATACGAGCCCTGAGGTTTTATCATATCTTATACTACATCCTCTTATCAAGAAACTTCTGCGCCGCATCCGTACCGTATTTTCCAAATAGGATAGATTGCAGCAGCGTCTTCGGTGTCTGTTCTACCCTCCACTTGGTCCGGCCTTTGGCGTCCTTATCTCTGCCTCGATTCCAGACCGTTACCCCCTCCACCGTCTTTCGTATCTGATTCCCGCCAAATGGCGGCACGATTTTCAGCACGGGATCATACCATTTATCACTCCGGAACAAGGCACCGATGAGTCCGGCAGGCAGTCCACCGCCATACCGTGGGGCATGCTTCCCGAATACCTGCCGTCGTGATGGCAAACCTATTGCTTTATAGCCATGTTCAGGGTACAACCCCATAATGGCATCGCCTAACGGCAGATTTGCCAACACCTCTCCGGCTTCCCGTCCGACTGCCCGGCTCACCTTCTGATACCACTTATCCTTATCGTCGTCATCGAAGAGTTCCTTCACCGCGTCAATCGTCGCCTGGATCGGATCATACAAAATCGGCTGCCGTCCGATCAACTCCATAGAGCGATTGAACAGCCAGTCCAACACCGCCAGAGAAATCAGCTGCCCGAAAGCCCGGTCATGCAGAATATCTTTGACCACGTGCCAGTAGTTCGCCGCTTCCAACTGAAACGGAGCAAACAACTGTACCAGTTTGGATTTCTGAACCAGCGGTACTTCTCCAATCCCGCGACCCGCGACCACCGACCGGGTCAACCCATCCGCATACGCCACCGGGTCCGAGACGCCTTCCCTCAATCCCTGCTCATAAAAACAGTTCCAAATGTATTTCGTGCCGACTTCATCCAACACCGTCATCATCCACATGGCAAACCGCTTCGGATACTTTAATATCCCGTGGTCAAACTTTGAATAATCATCAAAGTACCGTTCCTTGATGAAATTTGATTTGATCATCGGCTCGTTTCCGAACAATATTCCAGCCACACTCCGCCCAAACCCACGCGTGGCGTTAATCGGACCTGTCCTCGCAATGCCGATAGGCACACCGGCAATCTGCGATAGTGACGCAGAGATATTTCCGAGAACGACATTCGCTTTGATACGATTGTTCACCCAGGTAATCGCCCTGAACATCCGTCTCCCAATCAATTCCTGCCAGAACCGGTCCGCCGGATTTGTTTTACCGGCCAGATCGTTGGCGAAATTGTCCAGGAACTTGATGAACGTATTCAGCGACCCTTCGTTCTTGGTGTCCTCTGTCTGTGCCACAAGTTCCCGAGCCAGCGCCCGAAATGCCGGAATGTGCGGATCGATATGCGTGGCGTGCGCCCAGTATTTCAGATAGTTCATGAACCCGCCCACCGCGTCATATTTCGTCCTATCCGTCTTTCGATGCCGAGCAAACGGCAACCATCGCGAGTTTGGCTTGGTATATTCCGACTGCAACGCCATGCTCGACGAAATATTGGCAGGCGTATCGAAGATGTTCAGCAGTCCGGAAACCCCTTCCGCCAACTCCTGAAAGTGCCTATAGTAGTTCTCCCGCGGAATGATGATCTTCGTCGGATCGTTCGGGTAAATTTCCTTTCGAACCTTATTGACTTCGTCCAAAAGCTGTCCGTAGGCCTGCCGGAACCACGTATCGGCCAGTTTGATCTTATCGGCCTTGGCCTTGCCGTATTTGGCCTCCAGAGCCTCCGGGGTCATCTTGCCTTCCCCGTACCGTTGCAGGTCCGCCGATTCCTTCGATCCGGCCTTGATCCCGTACTTTTTGACGATCACCCGCCAGAGGTCGTTGAGCCATTTCCGCTGATCGTCGATAAATGCCCCCTTCGCCCGGTCGAACGGAGCCAGCAGCAGCGTCCGGGCCTTGCCGTAATGCTTGCCGAATACCTCCTTGAAGACCCGGTGGACATCATAGGTATACGCCATCCAGCCGGACACGTCTTGCAATTCGTCGGCCAGTTTTCCCAGCGTCTGAGCCGCCTGCTTCCGCTTACGGACCGCGTCACTGGCGGCAGGGGGTTCGTCCTCCTCGAATAGCAATTGCTGATTGTTATCCAGCTCCTTTTGTTTCCTGTTCCACTTTTTAATCTTCTGAGTGCTCACCACGTCCCGGTAATAGACTTTTGACGCCTGATAAATCCGTTTCAATTCTTCCGCCTTGAACCGGTTCCCAAAGGTATCGATCATCGTCTTGGCCCACTTCGGCAGGCTGGTTACGCCCCGCCGAAACAGTTCGGCCCCAACCACAATACAATCATGCATCAGATCGACGGGAATCCCCGTATTCATTCGCCTGCCCTGGAAGAATTCCAGAAGTCGGGCTTTTGAATCCCGTACCCGTTGCTGCCACCGGCTCAAGTTTTCCTCAAAACTTTCCGATTTGCTTTTTACGAAGTCATTTGCTATACTTATTAGTGAAGCTTGGTT
>CAYMXC010000446.1:0-2641 GCA_964394135.1 uncultured Phycisphaerae bacterium | reverse complement strand
GATTGACCCACTTGCCCAGCTCCGTATTGACAACTTCGTTGTCCATTTTTCGTTTTCCTGACTCCTTCAAAGCGTACAGCCGGCAACGGAATATTCATAATAATGCATTACTACAAAGCTCTCGTCAAGCCGTATGTCCAATAGTGCCGATAAAATCTATATGAAACGGTCGAAAATTTGCCTGAAATTGATCTTGCTTACGGGTTTGACAATCTTCCCTGATAGTCGGGGGCTGCGTGCGCAGGCCTCATCACACATAACCACCGTCGCCTCATCAGAACCGATCCGGCGACTGGTCAAAACCTTTGACTTCAACGAACGCCCACTGGGAAACATGGAAGATTTGCCCATGCACTGGGTCAAAGTCACCACCAGCGGATTTCCACACTATGTCAACGGCGATCTGGCCGAAAAAATCGGTCGCCCAGCCCCAAGCTTCAAACTCGAACTCAACGGCGGAAATCTGGGCTATATTTTTACCGCCCGCGAAATTCCTGCCTTCCCCGGCAGCGATCACAAAATCGTCGCCTGGGTCCGAACAAAGGATATGCTGCATGCACGGGGATACATCCATGCCTTCTATATGGACCGCTACGGCAAGCCACTCCCCGACACCTTCACCTATAGCCCGTTGATCGAACCTGCCGATAGCGAAAAACCCCAATGGCAGCCTGTCGTCATGGAACTGCCCTATATCAATCCCCAAGGCCGATTCATCGGAATCGGCGTCTTTCTGGTCCAGCAGAATCAATTACCCCAAAGCTATCCTCACACGACAAAATCCTACCGCAACGACATCGCCGCCAAAATGTGGATCGACAACATCACAGTCCTGCGCCTGCCAAAGGCGCGTCTGCGGCTCATCAACGGCCGAACGGTCTACGATACTCAGGACAATCTTACGGTCGAGGCAATGACTGCCGACGCCCTCACTGGGGATATCTCAGCTCGCCTCATCCTCTGCGATCTGGCTACCGGAAAATCCCGCACAATCAACCACCCGGTCGCCGTCCTTCCCTCCCTCGAAGCGATCATCCAGGGACAGGCATCAAATCCCAAAATGATCCAATATCATCTGGGGAAACTTCTCCCGGGGCTTTATGACCTTCGCCTCCAGGTACTGTCCAACGCCGAGATCATCATCGATAAAAACGCCAGAATTGCCGTTTTAAATCACTCGCGCCCACAGCGAATCACCCGCGACATGGGCCTCGATCTGGCCGACGTGGACACTGCCGGCTCAAAGACAATCACCGACTTGATTTCGCGATTGAACCCAGGCTGGCTGAATGTGCCGATCTGGAAAAAAAACCTCGTCGTATCCCGCAGCAGCGCAGAACCCTCACCCGCAGATAAAATGATCCTCGAACTCAACACCAGGGGCATCAACATACTGGGAGCCTTTCCCGAAGTCCCGAATAACCTGGCGGAGCGAACCAACCTGCTGAATCCCAGCATCTGGGATCTCTTCGCCGGGAATAACGAATGGTGGCGGCCGGAATTATCGATCGTCATGTCCCGCCATGCCGACCGCATTGATCAATGGACCTTTGGCAAAATTCCCGACTGCTGGCAAAACCCCGATCCCCGAATCGAATCGACTCTACTCCGATTACGGGGCCAAATCAGTCAATTCCAGGGACAGTTTTCACTCATTTCTCGCTGGCCGGCAATGGTCCCCTTACCAAATGAGCATAACGCTGATGGCTACCTCGTTGAAGTCCCAACCGAACTCACCCCTGCGAATTTTCAAAGCTACTATCAAGCCTGGCGAAAGAAAAAAAATCTGTGGGTCGTGCTGCCGGGCCAACCTCTGGACCAATTCGAGTTGAAACCTTCCCTCGAAGATTTCGTCGCCCGTTTTATCGAATCCAGACGATGTGGCGTCACCAATCTCGCAACTCGATCGCTGTGGACCACCGGTAACCCCATCACCGCCGACGGCCTGGAACCCACCGCATGCTATGTCGCCTATGCCAATATTCTCGATCGACTCAGCGGACTCGATTATCTGGGCCAAATCCAGATCGACCGGAATCGAACAGGCCTGCTCTTTACCGCCGCAGATCGCGCTGTCCTGGTCCTGAAAGACAACCAGCCAGGCGATTACACCAGTACCACCTCGCTGGGCGATGATTTCCAGGCTTATGATCTCTGGGGACGCAAACTGCCCCTGCGAATCGACGAAACAGGCTGGCATGTCCCGTACCGACCCATCGTTTTTCTCGACGGTATCTCTGCCGAATTGGCAAAATTCATCGCCTCCATCCGTTTTGATCCCGAAGTCGTCTCCAGCAAATTCGGCCTCCAGCAACTTAGACTCACCTTCAACAACACCTTCACGCAGGGTATCAGCGGCTTCGTGAAACTACAGGGCCCGCCCTTTTGGCAAATCGATCCCTCCGGTGGAAAATTTGTGGTTTCCATGGGAAAAAACTTCTCTTTACCGATGAAGCTGCGATTCCCCAACAATGAGCCGCTGGGATCAAAATCGATTTTGGTAAAATTCGAACTCGAGGCTAGAAAACCGATCAAATTGAATTTAA
Organism: uncultured Phycisphaerae bacterium; assembly: GCA_964394135.1. Taxonomy (GTDB): domain Bacteria; phylum Planctomycetota; class Phycisphaerae; order JAAYCJ01; family JAAYCJ01; genus CAYMXC01. Next base: position 95 of record CAYMXC010000446.1, on the reverse strand, counting down.
TATTACCTCTTCAGCTCGGCGTCTCGGACCTACAGATGCGCGTGCTGTGGTTCCTACAGAAGGATCAGCTGGTGGTATGGCAGGAAATCGCCAAC
>CAYMXC010000445.1:0-2643 GCA_964394135.1 uncultured Phycisphaerae bacterium | reverse complement strand
GGGGCAGACGCGCCAGGAACGCAGATACCGACTCGTTCGATCGGAAGATAGCGCGTGCGAAGTTCGACCCCTTCCCGACTTATTACCTTCGTCTGATAAACCTTGATGTGCTGCTGATATTCCCGAACGTTTTGAATCGCCGTCTCGATCGCCCGCAGATCATCGCTACTTGCAGACGCGAATGCTTTTTGTATTTCCACCACCGACACTCGCAGCGTCTCCGCCGTCAGATGCACCTTGTCGAATTGCGCCGTCAGTTCGCAAACCGCCTCATCCCCGTGCCGCCCAACCGTGTCGATCGTCTGTTGAACGGATGCGATCTTGTCCTGGTTGTTCAGCAGCAGCGGCAGTGGCATCATCGGCCCACGAATCTGCATCAGCTTCTCGCTAAACCGACTGTCGGTCGTAAAAAGTCGTTTCATATTATGTTTCTTTCCATCAATAAATTCGTAAACTACAATTCTATAGCCTCTATGAAGGAATTTCACGCAAATTACACGCTTTTCGATCGTCTGCCTCTTCTCTCCTCACTATGAACTACGATTTTTTTGTAGGGTGCGTCGTGACGCACCATCTTCTTTTTTCCCTGTCATTGCCGTCTCTTCTGTGCTGCTCCCCCTCCCCATTGTCATTCCGCGAAAGCGGAAATCCATCTTCTCTTCGCACCACGAACTCTTGTTTTAAATTTCTGCCAGACTATACCATTCAGCCGTTTCCTCTGGTATTATTATAATGCTTTACATTACTTACGAATTGGTTTGTCAGGATTGTTCAGACTGGAGGCTTGAATGTTCGGTAATCTGGGAAATATGATGAGTTTGATTGGCAACATGAACAAGATCGCCAAGGAATATAAAAACAGCATGAATCAGTTGAAGGATAAAACGGTTCAGGGCTCTGCCGGCGGCGACCAGGTGGTCGTAACCGCCAATGGCGTTGGTGAAATCGTCCAGATCAAAATTTCGCCTGATCTGGTCAAAGGCGGTGATGCCGGAGTGATCGAAGAATTTGTCCTGGCTGCAGTCAACGACGCTGTGGAAAAAGCACGTCAGCTCGCTCAGGAACAAATGGGCCAATTGTCAAACATGCTGCCAATGGATCAGCTCAAGGGACTCCTCGGCGGTCTGGATAAAGAATAAACAGAAAAACCGTACGCATCAATTGCACCAAACGGACAATATCAGGAAATTTGCATCATGGCATCGGTTGTTTTAGATAATCTGGTCAGGCAATTGCAGAAACTGCCGGGAATCGGGCCACGCAGCGCAGAACGAATAGCCTTTCACCTTCTCCGCCAGCGACAGGAAGAGGCCTATGAACTGGCCGAAGCAATTCGCGACCTCAAACTAAAACTCCGCCATTGCCAAGTCTGTTTCAATCTGACCGACGAAGAAATCTGCAGCATCTGCCGCGACGAACGGCGCGACCACAGCATCGTGTGCGTCGTCGAACAGCCACGAGACCTCGCCGCCATCGAGGATACAAACGCCTTCAACGGTGTCTATCACATTCTTCTAGGCCATCTTGCTCCGTTGGAGGGCGTCGGACCGGAACAGCTCACCATCGCGCAACTGGTCGAGCGAGTCAAAAAAGGCGCAATCAGGGAAATCATCCTCGCCACCAACCCAACACTCGAGGGCGACGGAACATCTCTGCATATAGGAGAAATCCTGGCCGGAATGGGCGTCAAAGTCACTCGGCTTGCACGTGGGCTCGCCGTCGGAAGCCAGCTCGAATACACATCAAAAGCCACCCTGGCCGATGCGCTGTCCGAACGGAAAAATCTGTAATATTGGGTTATTGGCAAATCTTTTTTGGAGGACATATGCACATGAAAATCATCGTGGCAGGGGGCGCGGGTTTCATCGGTTCACATCTGGCACGCCGCTTGGCGCGTGACGGACACACCGTCGTTGTGCTCGACAATCTCCTCACAGGCTCGCCCAAAAACGTCGAACTCCTGTGTCAGTTTCAAAATATCGAATTCGTCCGGCACGACATCACAGAACCCATCCCAGACCGCTGGGGAAAAATCGACGCGATCATGGACCTCGCCTGTCCCGCCAGCCCGGTCGACTTCGGCCCAAAAGCCCTGGATATCCTGCGAGTCTGTTCCTATGGAATATTCAATCTCCTTGACTTCGCTAAGCTCCACAACGCCAGATTCCTCCAGGCCAGCACCAGCGAATGTTATGGCGATCCGCTGGTCAATCCCCAGCCGGAATCCTACTGGGGAAATGTCAATCCCATCGGCGCGAGAAGCTGCTACGATGAAGGTAAACGTTTCGCCGAGGCCCTGGCTATGGCGCACCATCGAACCCACGGAACTGCCGTACGAATCGCACGAATCTTCAACACCTATGGCCCAGACATGCGACTCGACGACGGACGCGTTTTACCAAATTTCATCGCCCAGGCCCTGCTCGGTCACCCCATCAGCGTCTACGGCGACGGCTCCCAGACCAGAAGTTTCTGCTATGTCGATGATCTGGTCGAGGGGCTCATCAGACTGCTCAATTCCGATTACGTCGGACCGGTCAATCTCGGAAATCCAGTGGAAATCCCCGTCCTCCAATTGGCCCGCGAGGTGATCGAACTCACAGGCAGCTCCAGTAAAATCGAGTTCCTGCCACTCCCTAATGA